>CAIUDK010000138.1 GCA_903897875.1 uncultured Hyphomicrobiales bacterium | reverse complement strand
TGCTCACACCTGTGTTTGCCGCCCTGTTCATTCACGATTCGCTCTATGAATCCTTATTCTCGCCCCAAACCGTCCTGCAGATTACGGCCAGCACAACCTGGTGTTTTTTGCTGGTGACGGGCGTGGTTTCCAGCGGTTGGATTATCACTCTGGGCGTCAAGCGCCGCGCCCTTCATCATCTGCTGCCGCTGCTGCCCATGCTGCTCCTGCGCCATGTCTTTATCTCGATTGCGGCATGGCGGGCTTTGATCGATTTTGTTCGGCGGCCGTTTTATTGGTCGAAGACCGAGCATGGGGTGGCGCGCACCTCGCAGCGCGCCATGCGCGCCAAGACGTCCCAGACATCTCAGGGCGCCCGGCGCTAAGGGCCTATCTGGCCTAAAATGAAGCCCTTTGCGTAAGGATCGCTTCAAATTTGCACCATCCTGCTCTAAGGTCCGGCCAAATATCTCCCCCTCAGGCCAGCTTTGGTTGGCCCGTCAGTATCCTCGTCAGTATCCCAAGGAGACGCTGTGTCGTCCGATCTCATGTCGCCCGCTCAAAGCCCATCCCTTTTGGAGGCCGCCGCCGTCTCAAATAGCTGGCCATTTGAAGAGGCCAAGAAGCTTGTCGCGCGCGTTGAGCGCACCGGACAAACCGAGGTTTTGTTTGAAACAGGCTACGGGCCATCAGGATTGCCCCACATTGGCACCTTTGGCGAAGTGGCGCGCACGACCATGGTGCGCCATGCGTTTCGTGTGCTGACGCAAGATCGCATCAAGACACGTCTGCTCGCCTTTTCGGATGATATGGATGGTCTGCGCAAAGTGCCAGACAATGTGCCCAACCGTGAGATGTTGCAGGAGCATATCGGCAAGCCGCTGACGCGCATTCCGGATCCGTTTGGCAAGTTCGAAAGTTTTGCCCATCACAACAACGCGATGCTGCGCGATTTTCTGGATCGCTTCGGCTTCGATTACGAATTTGCATCCTCAACGCTCTATTATCAATCGGGCCGTTTTGATGATGCGCTGCGTTTGATGTTGAAGAAGTTCGACGCCATTCAAGCCATCATGTTGCCCAGTTTGCGCGAAGAGCGCGCGGCAACCTATTCGCCATTTTTGCCCATCCATCCCCACACGGGTGTTGTGATGCAGGTGCCTATCACAGCCATGAATGTGGAAGCAGCCACGATCACTTGGGCTGATCCTGTGAGTGGCGAAACATTTGAAACACCTGTCACAGGTGGCGCATGTAAGCTGCAGTGGAAGCCCGATTGGGCGATGCGCTGGTATGCGCTCAAGGTCGATTATGAAATGGCTGGCAAGGATCTGATGGATTCCGTCAAGCTATCTGGCAATATCACGCGCGCCCTTGGAGGCAACGCGCCAGAAGGCTTTATTTACGAGCTGTTCTTGGATGATAAGGGCCAGAAAATTTCCAAGTCAAAGGGCAATGGCCTGACGATTGAGGAATGGCTCACCTATGCCAGCCCCGAGAGTTTGTCGCTGTTCATGTATCAAAAGCCACGCGAAGCGAAGCGTTTGCACTTTGATGTCATTCCGCGCTGCGTCGATGAATATCTGCAATTCTTGGGCGGCTATGAGCGCCAAGATTGGAAGCAGCGTCTGGGCAATCCTGTTTGGCACATTCACTCTGGCGAGCCGCCAGAGGCTGAATTGCTGCATCATGCGGGTGAGGCTGGTAAGGGCGCGAGCATTAGCTTTGGCATGCTGACCAATCTTGTCGCTGTGGCCAACACCGATAAGCCAGAGGTCGTGTGGGGCTTCTTGCAGCGCTATGCGCCAGACGTATCAGCCAAAACGCATCCGCGTTTGGATCGCATGATCGGCTATGCACTCACCTATTACCGCGACTTTGTGCAGCCAGCCAAAACCTATCGATTGCCTGATGAAGAGGAGCGCGCAGCTCTGACCACGCTTGCCAAAATGTTGGCGGGTTTGCCTGAAGGTGCAAGCGGCGAAGAGATTCAAACAGCCCTCTACGACGTGGCCCGCCCCATTCCGCGCTATCAAGATTTGAAAGCCAAGGGCGCCACACCTGAGCGTCCCGGCGTGTCGAACGATTGGTTCAACATGCTCTATCAAGTGCTGCTCGGCGAAAGCCGCGGCCCACGCTTTGGATCTTTCGTGGCACTCTACGGCGTGCACGAAACGCAGCATTTGATTGAAAAGGCACTGACGGGCGCGTTGGTGGAAGAGCACGCAGCGTTTTTGGCGTCGCGGGGGAAGTAGGCTGAAAGCGTGATCCAAAAAGTCGTCCCGGCGTAAGGCCGGGATGGCATGTGTGGGAACGTCCGCGCCCTACTGGCTCGTCCACATAATGCGCGCAATCCACGCAATCTGCTCGACGTCCAGCACGCGATCTTCATGCGCGGGGTTGAGGGATTTGAGCTCGATGTTTTTTGATGTCCGGCGCTTCAATTCCTTGGCGAGCACTTCGCCCTCATTTGTCTTGACCACAATGCGGTCGCCGCGTCGGATCGAGGCGGCGGGCGAGACAACAATCACATCGCCATCGCGAAATAAGGGCTCCATCGAATCGCCCGAAATCTCCAGCGCATAGCTCTGTTCATCAGCCACATTGGGAAACGCGATCTCATCCCAGCCGCCACCCACCGGAAAGCCGCCATCGTCGAAAAAGCCGCCAGCGCCCGCCTGCGCCAGGCCGATCAAAGGGATTGTCTGCTTTTTGGCGGCAGGATGTGCGCTCACGAGATTGAGAAAATCCTCAATCGATGCCCCCGTGGCCTCCAATATTTTGGAAATCGATTCGGTGGAGGGCCAGCGCAGTCGTCCGTCGGGCGTCTGGCGCTTGGAGCGGTTGAAGGTGGTCGCATCAAGCCCCGCCTTGCGCGCCAAAGCCGATGCGCTGAGCGCATAACGGGAGGCCAGAGCGTCAATCGCGCTCCAAACTTGACTGTGAGACAGCATCAACGCCTCGCTAAGGGCTAAAACAGAGCAAAAGAGCAGGGAATGGAGAAAATATTCCCTTAATATCGGCATATATACCTTTTTTGCATCATCGACAAGATTTTCATCGGAGGGTTTACGGTTTGTCGACACCTTGCGCCGTAAGGTGAGATCAACCCGAGGAGCTAAAGATGCAGATGGTATTGTTTGGAACGTCAGCCGGATTGATTGCGGGGGTGTCTGCTTGGACATCGTTGCGCATCAAGGGCCGCACGCTCCATGAGATGGAACGTTTGGTTGTTGTGTTTGTCGCCTTTGCTTCAACTTGCTTTGCAGCTGCGGGCTTGATGAACGGCTGAGTGCTTGTGCCCCTGTGCTGGCCCGTTTAGGGTCGCCAAATGGGGGCCACATGCTGATTTATAAGATTGTTTCGCAAGACCAATGGCAGGCGGCTGAGCGTATCGGCGTATTTCACGGCGCGCCCATTGATCTGGCTGATGGCTATATTCACTTCTCCACCGCAGAGCAGTCCCAAGAGACCGCCGACAAGCATTTTGCTGGCGCGCGCGATCTTTTGCTGGTGTCTATCAACGCCGTCACTTTGGGCGATGCGTTGCGGTGGGAGCCTTCGCGCGGCGGCCAGCTTTTTCCCCATCTTTATGCGCCTCTCACGCTTGATCATGTTGTGCGCGTTGCGCCACTTAAACTGGGCGCAGATGGTCGCCATGATTTTGGAGGATTGCTGTCGTGATGCGTTTGTTTGGGGCTTTGGCCCGTCCAGCTCTGTTTGCTCTCGATGCCGAACAGGCCCATAGCGCCAGCATTCTCGCGCTCAAACTCTTGCCATTACCAGCCGCCAAACCTGCACCCGCCGCACTTGGTGTCGATGCCTTCGGTCTGCATTTTCCCAATCCTTTGGGCATGGCGCCGGGCTACGACAAGGGCGCAGAAGTGCCCGATGCTTTGCTGCGTCTGGGTTTTGGCTTTGTTGAAATTGGCACCATCACGCCGCTGCCACAGCCGGGCAATCCGCGCCCGCGCGTGTTTCGTCTTGTGAAGGATGAGGCGGTGGTCAATCGTCTTGGCTTCAACAGCGAGGGGGCTGCTGCCGTTCATCGGCGCTTGCTGGCACGGCAGGGGCGCGGTGGAATAGTAGGCGTGAATGTGGGAGCCAATAAAGAGGCCACCAACCGCACCGCAGATTATGTCACCGGCATCAAGACGTTTGCCGATGTGGCTGATTATTTCACCATCAACATTTCATCGCCCAACACGCCGGGCCTGCGCGATTTGCAGCAAGCTGCCGCGCTCGATGATTTATTGGCGCGTGTGTTAGAGGCGCGGGATGAGGCCACCGCGCTCTATGGCCGCAAGCCAGTGCTGCTCAAGATTGCGCCCGATCTCACGCTGGGCGATTTGGATGATATTGTGGGCGTAGCACGTGCGCGCAAAATCGATGGCATGATCGTGTCCAACACAACCATTTTGCGCCCCGATAGTTTGCAAGAAAAGTCAGTGGCGCAAGAGGCTGGCGGCCTGTCAGGTCGCCCCTTGTTCAACATGGCAACGCAAATGCTGGCGCAGACTTTTATGCGCGTGGACGGCCAATTTCCGTTGGTGGGTGTAGGCGGTATTCACGATGCCGCATCTGCGATTGCTAAAATCGAAGCCGGCGCCACGCTCATTCAATTATATTCCGCACTCGTCTATCGCGGGCCAGCTTTGGTCAGCGATATTTTGAGCGGCTTGAATGCGCGCTTAGCGCAAGAGGGCACCAGTCTGCAGGCGTTGGTTGGCAGCAAAGCCAAAGACTGGGCAGCAGGAAATACGCTTTAGCGTGTGGGCCGCGTATCCATCAAACGCAGAATAATAAACACCGGAATCACAATGATGGCTCCGGCGATCAGATAGTCTGCAAAATAGCGGATAGCATCAAAGCCCAAATCCCAGATGTGCTGAATAAAGTGCAGGAACCCAGAGATCAGATCACGTGGCCGAATGTCCAGCCATGTGAGCAGCGCGCCCACAACCAATGACACGAACACAAGACGGACAAACACGCTAACTGGCTGTCCGCCCAGAAAACGGGTGAGTGTGGGAGATGTCATGGTTCAATGGTCCTGTTTAAGGCGATGCTTCGCACCAACTTCATATCTGATCAAAATCAATGTCTGAAGTAAATTCGTCAAAATCAAGCCGAGCCGCTTTGAGGGGATTGTTTGCCCCGCAAAGCTCTGCATTTCTCTTGGGCAGAGCTTTAGCTCCAACATTCTTATCTCGCAGAGCCTCAGCTCTGCATGGGCTCACCCTGCCATTGGCCAGCCTCGATTTTTGAGGCCGCGATGACGGCCTGTGTGCGGCTCTCTACGCCGAGCTTTTGCAAAATGGCCGACACATGGGCTTTGACGGTGGCTTCGGACACTGTCAGCTCATAAGCGATCTGCTTGTTGAGCAAACCTTCCGACAACATAATCAGCACGCGCACTTGTTGCGGTGTCAATGACGCCAAACGGCGCACAGTGTCGGTGACATTTTTGTCAGCCGGTGCGGACAGGTTCACATCCGATGGTGTCCACGTCTTGCCATCCAGCACGGTGCGAATGGCCACGCGCATCATTTCCAGATCGGTGGTTTTGGGAATAAAGCCCGATGCGCCAAAATCGATACAGCGGCGGATCACATCATGATCTTCATTGGCTGAGACCACGACAACCGGCACGCTTGGATGCTGCGCACGAATATAGAGAAGACCAGAAAAGCCACGCACGCCCGGCATGGTCAAATCGAGCAAGACCAGATCCACATCAGCATTGATGTCGAGTTCAGCGGTCAGCGCTTCAAGATCGCCACAGTCAACGATGGTGCAATCACTGACCGCGCCTGTGACAGCTTGGCGCAGCGCCCCGCGGACCAGAGGGTGATCGTCAGCGATCACGATTCTGCTGGATGACTCCATATTCCTCCCCCGCATTCTGTTCTTCGTGGGTCTACGAACCAAAAGGGGATCGTAGAAAATTACACCTAGCGCAAACAATCTGTTACTTTTGCGGCTCTAAACTGTCAGATGCAAGTCTTGAGTTACAAAGAAGATTAATCGAGACCTTAGTATAAAGTCCTCACATTGCCCAGAGCCCCGCGCCGAAAGTAGATAGATGCCCGATAAACGTCCGCCCATCGACGAGGATGCTCGCATGAAGCGCAGCAGCCTCAATGGCCGTGTGGCCTTTGCTATTTCGGCCTATGTCTTTCTCGTTGCAATGCTTTTATTGCTCGATCGGATTGGCCTGCCCGAAGCTTTGGTGGTCTTTTTAGGCTTGGCTTCAGGTGTTTTGTCGCTTGTTGTGCTGGGTATTTTGCTGCGCTCCATGCGCATCTCGTCGTTTTATGCGGCGGGTCGCCAAATTCCCGCCACCTATGGTGCCTTGGCGCTCGCGGGGCTGGCTTTTGGCCTCACGCTGCCGATTCTCTTAGCGCCCGGCGGGCTTGGGACGATCGGTCTTGCTATGGGGGGCGGTCTGGGCCTGTTGATTGCGGGTCTTGCGGTTGGCCCCTTCGTGCGCAAAACCGGCGCGCTGAGTCTCACTGAGCTGATTACAGCGCGCTTTCCCGGCCTCACCTTACGCTTGGTGACCATCACCGCATTGGCGGCTGTGGGTTTGATGATTACCGCTGCGGCGATGGAGAGTGCGCTCGATCTTTTGGTGCCCATCATGCATGTGACGCGCACGCAATTGCTGTTGATCATCGCGCCGGTTTTGATTTTGGTCACAGTGCCCGGTGGTGTTGGCGCGCTTGTGTGGTGCGCGGCTGCCGCAACGGTCATCTTCACCATCGCGATCAGCCTGCCTTTGGGCATTTTTGGCTGGCAGGGCGTTGCTATGCCTTTGGCGATTTTTGGTCATGGCGATTTGTGGGCGCGCGCGCTCACGCGCATGAATGATTGGGGTGTTGCAGGCACTTTGTTCTCGTCACCATCGGGCGTGTTTGCCACTTTGGGATTGGCGCTTGGTATTGGAACGCTGGCTCCTTTGCTGATGCCAGCACTCACCGTGCGCACGCCGGCCACTGCGCGTCGCGCTGGGTTTTTGGCGAGCGTTTGGGCGGTGGTGATTGTGGTGTGTTTGGCTGCATCGGCTGCACTGGCGACTTTTGCTTGGGATGCAAAATTGCTGGGCCAACGTGCTGAACGTCTATCGCCCTTGATTTATATGGCGAGTGAACGCGGCTTTGTGGAAATTTGTGGCCGCGCCGTTTCATCGCCGGGCACTGCGCGTGCGGCCTGTGCTGCTATTCGTAATCCAGATGCTGTGTTGACCGCTTCGGAAGTCAAAGTGAATCCGGTAGCGGTTCTCATCGGCCTGCCTGCGTTGAGCACTTATTTGCTGGCCTTTAGCGGTCTGGCTTTGTGTGGTGTTTTCGTTTTGATGCTGATGCTGGGCGCACAGGGTGTGATGACGTTTGCGACTGCCATTGCGCATGATGGTCTCTATCGCCTCACACAAACGCAAGCGCTCGCCAGTCGTCGCCTCGCCATCACGCGCGCCACGATGAGTGTGTGTGTTGTCAGTCTCGCCGTGGTTCTGCACGACACCAAAATAGACCCGCGCATTGCTATTGGTTCGGCGTTGGTTCTGAGTGGGCTCGTCATGGCGCCGCTCTTGTTGTTGAGCCTGTGGCGGCGTGCGCGCACGCGCGATGCCATTGTGGCCTGCGCGGTCAGTCTGGGCGTCATGCTGGCAATGCTGAGCCTGTGGGGCGTCACCTCTGCCGATCAGGTCTCCGCGCTGGCTTTGCTGAGCGCAACACTGGGATTTTTTGCAGGCTTAGGCACAAGCTTTCTCAGTCCGCATGAGACTGATGGCACGGGCGAGGCCTTTGTTTATGGCGTTTTGCATGGCCATAAGGATGTGTTTGCTCCCGATAAGGGCGTTTGAACGCCAAATCACTTGACGTGGCCACAAGTCGTGCGCTTTTGGGCGCATGACGTTGCGCGCAAACACTCCCTTGGCCTCAAGCCTTCCCACAACATCAGGCGATTTATTCGCAGATCGTCGCTTTGCGTGGGCTCAGGCGGCAGCGCTTGAAGGCGATCATGTCGCCGCCGCGGATCTGTTTTCTCAAACGATTGAATATGCGCCCCAATGGGCACCCGCTTGGTTTGCACTGGGCGATGCGCAGGATCGTCTGGGCGATACGCAAGCCGCCATTGCGGCTTTTGAAAAGGCAGCGAGCTTTGATCCGCGCGGCTCGTTAGGCGCCAATTTGCGTCTGGCACGTCTTGGCGCCATCGCCACGCCTGCCACTGCGCCCAGTGATTTTGTGCGTGGCCTCTTCGATCAATATGCCGCTAAATTCGATCATCATCTGGTCGAGGGTTTGGGCTATTGCGGCCCTGATCTTTTGTTGGATGCCGTCAAGCGCATTGCACCTGAGCGTCACTTTTCAACTGCGTTAGATTTGGGTTGCGGCACGGGTTTGGCGGGCGTTGCCTTTCGTGCGTGTGCGCCAAACATCATCGGTATGGATTTGTCGCCAGCGATGATTGCGCAGGCGCGCAAAACAAATGTCTATACGCGTTTGGATGTGGCCGACATTGAGCCGTTTTTGCTGGCTGAGGCCGATGCCAGTGCCCAGTTGGTTTTGGCAGCTGATGTGTTTGTCTATATCGGAGATCTCGCGCTCATCTTTGCGCAATGTGCCCGCGTGTTGTCCTTAGGCGGCTTGTTTGCCTTCACGGCGCAACAGGCGCAGTCAGGCACATTCACGCTGGGGCAGGATTTACGCTACGCTCATGCGCGCAGCTATATCGAGCAGCTTGCCAGCGACGCGCAATTCGATGTGGCCTTGATGGAGACTGCCAGCACGCGTCGCGATGCAGGTGTTGATGTGCCGGGCTTGATTGTCGTGCTCGCACGTCGTTAAAGCGATCAGTCTCTAATTCACGAGACGTGTCATCTTCGGCTTGCTTTTTTGATCTGCCTGGAGCGCTTCCCAACCACCTGTTGGAACCACATCATTGGCGGCTGGATCAACGCGGCGCTGCCGATAGGTTTCTACCAAAGTTTTGGCGGTTGATGTTTGCTTGGCATCGAGGCGCGCAGCAACGTCTTCACGTTTGCGCGCGGCATCGTCATCACCCTGCTTAGCAGCCAAGGAGAACCACGCATAAGATTGCGGAAGGCTCAACTCAATGCCAAGGCCGCGTGCATAGAGAATGGCAAGATTATATTGGCTATCGCGCACACCATATTCAGCTGCGCGACGGAACCAGATTGCAGCGGTGGAATAATCAGGCTTGCCATCAATGCCCTCAGACAACATCACAGCCAGATTGTGCATTGCGCGCACATGGCCCAGATCGGCGGCGCGTTGATACCAATCACGTGCTTTCTTCAAATCACGAGTAACGCCAGTGCCCTTTTCATAGAGCGTGCCCATGCGATATTGGGCTGGCGGCAGATTGTGATAGGCGGCCTTTTCAAGCCACATCGCGCCATTGAACAGATCGCGCGCAACACCACGGCCTTCGAGCAGGCGATTGCCCAATTCATATTGAGCGGCAGAATTTCCGCTTTGTGCCGCCTCGCGCAGCAAGCCCAAAGGAACCCGCGCCGCTTGTTCGGCAACATTTTCTGTTGCTGGTTCTTCGGTTGTGATGCTGGCCTTCTCAGTCGTGCTGGAAGGCACGGCAACGCCGACTTTGGCAACCGATGCATAGGCTGGCGCATCTAGAGTGAAGTTAGATTTTGGATCGCTGACAGGGTCGCGCGTGGCCAAGCGTTGTGCGGGTTCAGCTTGCGTCAAGCTGGCGCGCGATTTGGGTTGCGGTGTCGCTGCCATTTGTGGCGATTGCACAATGGGGGCGAGCAAAGCGCTGTTGCGATTGGTGTTGGGCTGCAGGGATTGTTCAGCGCCAATCAACACAGCAATGCCTGTTGCGGCAATCAACAATTTGCGCCCTGATACCAATTGGCGCAGCTTGCTGATGGATTTTTTCTCGGCAGCTGGCTCAGTGCTAGCGTGTGGGTAGCCGAGCGGCTCACTACCAGCCTGTCCGCCTTTTTGCGCAGCAAGTCGCGCGGCCGCTATAAAGTTGGATTGTGAGCTGGGAGCAGCGGCCAACACTTGGGGCGCAGCCATTTCGTCTCGTGCATGATGGCCGGGTGTAAATCCGCTGCCAGGCTCAATCAAAATCTCGTCGGAACGCAGATGCGTATCGTGATGCATATGCTCATCGACGCGTGACTCATCAAGCAGCACGGGCGGCGCAACCATCTGTGCGCGCATTGGCTCTGCAATGGCAGGCTCAAAGGGTTCTGCTGGGGCAAACATAGGCGCTGGGCCAGAGGCATAGGATGCAGGTGCATAAGACGCCGCAACCGCCGCGAATGGCGCTGTTTCATCCAGCGTCGCCAAACGATCAACCACTTTTTCAAGCGTCTCATGCATGGCTGTCAGGGATGTGTGCGTGCGCTGTTCCGACTGGCTTTGCGCTTGGCGCAAATCGTCCACTTCGCGCTTCAGCTCAGGGGCCACAATAGTTTGGCTTTGTTCAAGCGCATGCTTCACGGCCTTGTCAGCAACCTCAGCCATGGCAGACTGTGATTTTTGAAAGGCGTTGAACAAAGCGCTCATGCCCTGTTCGATAGAGGCAATAGCGGTGAAGTTTGTTTCTGTCTTGCTGATGCGATGCGACAATTCGCCAATCTGATGTTGCAGATCTTCAAAGCCATTGGCTTTGGATGCAGCATCGAGTGCAGCAATGCGCGTATCTTCCACATGCTGGAACAATTCAGACAATGTGGCCTCAATCGAGGCGAGACCTTCGCGCGACACTTCGTCACGCGTCACGCGATCACTGAGGGCTACCAAATGCTTTTCCAGCGAGTGCAGCACTTGCAGGTCTTGCGTTTGGGCTTCGCTGCGCTTGGCTTGTTCAAGAGCAGCCGCGCGCATGTCTTCCACATAGCTAAACAGATCGCCCATCGTGCGCTGCAAAGCAGTGAGGCCATCGGCACTCAAATCGCTTTGTTCAACACGCTCGGAGAGTTTCCCGATTTGTGTTTGCAGCGCTTCCAGCATGGCCAGATCATGATTGGGCTGATTGAGCTTGCCCGAAATTTCGCCCATCACCTCATCAATGCGACGTGAGAGCACATCAATGCGGCCCTCAACGCTTTCAGCGATTCCGTTTTGGCTAAAGGTGCGGCGTGTTTCTTCGATCTGTGTTGCGAGACTCGAAATCTCTTTTTGCAAAGACCATGGTGTGGGGGCTTGCTGAATGTCTTGATAGGTGGCGTCAGGGCTCAGATTGCGCTGGCGGCGAGTAATTTCAGCAACGGCCTCTTCAATCGAGCGCAGGGCTGCTGGCTTTTGGCGCACAGGTTCGGCTGCTGCTTTGCGCTGCACATCGAGACTGTAGATGAGTTGGTTGAGCTTATCTTCAAGGCGCGCAACATCGTCGCGTTCGTGGGGCGGTTGCCCCACCAACATGCGATCCATGCGCTCAGACATGCGTGCGATCTGATCTTCAATGGCATGGAGCGAGCGATCGGGAGCGGTCGGCACTGCGGCGCGCGCTGGACGCTCAACGCGCTGGAGAACGTAATCGTCCTCATCAATATTGCTGCGCGTGCGGCGACGCTTGGGGCCTGCGCGCGTGAGGTCGGATAAGTCTAAATCGCTGCGGCGGCTGGCGGGACGGCGCGCCAATTTATCGACGCGCTGTGCGAGCGCTTCGCGCCGCAGGTCTTCATCAATATCGGCAGTGGAGAGTCCAAGCTGGTCGGCATAGTCGAGAACGACGCGCTCAACCCACTCAGACACAGACAGACCGGCGCGTTCAGCCGCATCGCGAACAGCATCGCGAGCGTCAAACTCCATCTCGGCCTTTGTCCGGCGCACCGCTCTGGTCATTCACACACATCCCAAAGACGCCGCATCTCACAATCGGGAAACACGAATCGTCTCACGCGTCCCACTCACCTGAGTGGATGACAAACAAGTCTTGAAGAAACAGGGTAAAGACCGGGTTAATGCCGACGCTTTTGTTGGCTTTTCTTTAATCTGGCCCGGAGCTTACCGTAGCGATATGAGTCTCGGGCCGATTTACAATTAGTGGTTGCAAAGTTACAAACTTACACCTAGGTTACTAAGGCATTGTTTAAGTGTGCAATCTTCGGTTTCACATTCCTCGGGGCTAGGCTTAAAATGGACGTTCTTTCTGCAATTGACGATAAAACTGCCCTAGAGGCACCTGTAAGTGATCTGTTGACCATTGGTGAAATGGCTCGCAGTTACGGTATAAGCCTCAGGGCTCTGCGCTTTTACGAAGACCGCGGCTTGATTAAGCCGCTGCGCCAGGGCCTGACCCGTCTTTATGACTCGCGCACCCGGTCACGCCTTTCGGTGATCCTCAAGGGTAAGCAGCTTGGTTTCACTCTGACAGAAATCAACCGCATGCTGGCTGAAAAGAAGGATACCGAGGAGTCTGAAGTGGAGCTGACCTTGGCTCCTGAGCAGGTTCTCGATCAAATCGAAATGCTGGAGCGTCAGCGCGCTGAGATCGAGATGGCTCTGTCCGAGCTCAAGGCAACGCAAGCCAGACTGGCTGCAATGCCCGGCTCAATCATTCAAAATGTTAGCCACACCGCTATGGCGCACGCCGGCTAAGGCAGCGTCTGATATCAAACGAACATGGTTGCCCCGGGCTCGGTCCGGGGCCCCCGCGACCTCCTCATTCGACAGAGGAGCAACCTTGTTGACTCTTGCGTCTCTCAATAGATAGTTTATATGTAAACTATTATGAGACGAGGCAGTCATCGGAGGGTTCATGCCCATCTATCGCGCTCCCATCGACCATGTGATGTTTCTGTTGCGGGATGTTTTCCACTGGGACCAATATGCCCAGCTGCCCGGCTTTGCTGATGTGCCCCTCGATGTGGTCGAGGCGATCCTCCAAGAAAATGCCAAGCTGTGCGAACATGTTTTGCAGCCGCTTAACGCCAGTGGCGACCGCGAAGGGTGTCAGCGCCAGTCTGATGGCAGTGTCACCACGCCCAAAGGATTCAAAGACGCCTATCAAGCCTATGTCGAACAAGGTTGGATTGGCCTTGCTGCGCCCACCGCCTATGGCGGGCAGGGCCTGCCCTATGCACTGAGCTCCGTGGTCATGGAATTTGTCTGCTCGGCCAATATGGCTTTGTCGATGTATCCCGGCCTCACGATGGGGGCCGTTGCGGCTCTTCTCACCCACGCCAGTGATGCGCAAAAACAGCTTTTTGTGCCGCCCATGATTGAGGGGCGCTGGTCGGGCACGATGAATCTCACCGAACCTCATTGCGGCACCGATCTGGGCTTGCTCAAAACGCGCGCCGTGCCACAGGCCGATGGCTCTTATCGCATTACGGGTCAGAAAATTTTCATCTCGGCAGGTGAGCATGATCTGACAGAAAATATTATCCATCTGGTGATTGCGCGCATTGAAGGCGCGCCCGAAGGCACAAAGGGCATTTCACTCTTTGTTGTACCCAAAATATTGGTCGCCGCCGATGGCACATTGGGCGAACCCAACAGCGTGAGCTGTGGCTCCATCGAACATAAGATGGGCATTCACGGCAATTCAACCTGCGTGATGAATTATGATGAGGCGCAAGGCTGGCTGGTGGGAGAGGCCAATAAGGGTCTGGCCGCCATGTTTGTGATGATGAACGAAGCGCGCCTAGCCGTTGGTGTGCAGGGCCTGTCGCAATCCGAAGTCGCATATCAAAACGCTGTCGCTTACGCCAAAGACCGTCTGCAAGGCCGTGCTTTGTCTGGTGCCAAAATGCCAGAGCGTGCAGCGGATTCCATCATCGTTCATCCCGATGTGCGGCGCATGTTGCTCGACATCAAAGCCATCAATGAGGCGGGGCGCGCGCTGGTGCTGTGGACGGCTTTGCGCGTCGATGTGTCGCATCGATCAGCGGACGCAAAAGCCATTCAAAATGCGCAAGATCATTTGGGCCTGATGACACCGATCATCAAAGCTGTGTTGACCGATTACGGTTTCGACAACGCAGTCAAAGCCCAACAAGTGTTTGGCGGCCACGGCTATGTGGGCGAATGGGGTATGGAGCAATTTGTGCGCGATGCGCGCATTGCCATGATCTATGAAGGCGCCAACGGCATTCAAGCTTTGGATTTGGTGGGGCGCAAATTGCCCAAAGATGGCGGGCGCGCGATTGTGGCTTTCTTCACTGAGGTGAAAGATTTTATCACTTTGCATCACACCAATGCCGATATGAAACCCTATCTGGAACCGATTGGCATTGGCCTCAACCATTTGCAGCAAGCCACGATGTGGTTCATGCAAAACGCGATGACCAAGCCAGACAATGCGGGTGCTGGCGCATATGATTATCTGCATCTGTTTGGCCATGTGGCCCTTGGTTTTATGTGGGCGCAAATGGCGCAAACTGCGCTGACGCTTAAAGAGCAGCAGCCAGAGGCGATGGAGACAAAACTGGTGACAGCGCGCTATTTTATGGAGCGCATTTTGCCTGATACTGCGACGCGCCTTGCGCGTATCACCACAGGTGCGACAACAATGATGGCGCTGCCCGCCGATCAATTTTGAATAAAGACTTAGAGGGGAAGATCTATGCCCGAGGCTTTTATCTTCGATCATGTGCGCACACCGCGCGGACGCGGCAAAGCCGATGGCGCGCTGCATGAAGTCTCCACTTTGGCGCTGGCCACAACAGCGCTGGCGGCTCTCAAAGACCGCAACGGTCTCGACAAGACCAATGTGGACGATGTGATTTTGGGCTGCGTCGATCCTGTGGGCGAAGCAGGTGGCGACATTGCGCGCGCAGCTGCGCTCACCGCTGGCTTTGGCGATCATGTGCCGGGCATTCAGATCAATCGCTTTTGCGCGTCAGGTTTGGACGCCATCAATTTTGCTGCCGCGCAAGTGATGGCAGGCCAGCATGATTTGGCGATTGGTGGCGGCGTGGAATCCATGAGCCGCGTTGGCATTGGCGCATCGGGCGGCGCATGGCCGGTGGACCCTAGCATTGCCATTCCTGCGTGGTTTATGCCGCAAGGCATATCGGCGGATTTGATTGCGACCAAATATGGTTTCTCTCGCGATGACGCCGACGCTTATGCCGTGTCGTCACAACAGCGCGCGGCCAAAGCGTGGGACGAGGGGCGGTTTGCCAAATCCATGATTGCTGTGCGCGATGTGAATGGTCTCACCATTCTGGATCGTGATGAACACATGCGCCCTGCAACCGATATGCAATCCTTGGCCGCACTCAAGCCAGCATTTGGAAAAATGGCTGAGCAAGCGGGTTTTGATGTGGTGGCGATTCAATCGCATCCCGAAATTGAAGCTGTGAATTATGTCCACCACGCGGGCAATTCGTCTGGCATTGTCGATGGGGCTGCGGCTGTGCTGATTGGCGCGCGCGATTTTGGCCTGGCGCATGGGCTTAAACCGCGCGCACGGATTCGCGCCTTTGCCAATATCGGTTCAGAGCCCGCCATGATGCTGACAGGTCCCGTTGATGTGACGCGCAAAGTGTTAAAGCGCGCCGGCATGACGATTGAAGATATTGATCTGTTCGAAGTGAATGAAGCGTTCTCGTCCGTCGTGCTGCGCTTTGCGCAAGCCTTTGATGTCGACATGAACAAACTGAATGTGAATGGCGGCGCGATTGCGATGGGCCATCCCTTGGGGGCCACAGGCGCGATGATTTTGGGCACCGCCTTGGACGAATTGGAACGCACCGGCAAAAGCGTTGCGCTCATCACTTTGTGCATTGGTGCTGGCATGGGCACCGCCACCATCATCGAACGCATTTGAGGGACATGATGATGAACCTGACACATTTTTCTTTTTCCGTTGACGAGGCCGGCCTCGCGCTCCTGACATGGGACATGAAAGACCGCTCGATGAATGTCATCACACAAAGCGTGATGGCGGAGCTCGATCAAGTGATCGATCATGTGGCGTCTGAGGCCAGCATTAAGGGCTGCGTGATTACGTCAGGCAAAGCGCAATTTTCGGGCGGCGCTGACATCACCATGTTGGAAGCCAGTGCGCGTCTTTATGCGACGATGGTGCGCAGTGATGGCAAAGACAAAGCCATGCAGGCATTTTTTGACTCTTCGCGCTCTCTGTCGCTGCTCTATCGCAAGCTGGAGACGAGCGGCAAGCCGTGGGTCGCGGCTATTCATGGTCTGTGTTTGGGGGGAGCGTTTGAATTGGCGCTCGCCTGTCATTATCGCATTGTGTCCGACTCTGACACGACACGCGTCGGACTTCCTGAAATCAAAATCGGTCTTTTCCCCGGCGCTGGTGGCACGCAGCGTGTGGCGCGTTTGATGCAGACAGGCGATGCGTTGCAGATGTTGCTGAAGGGCGAACAGATCCGCGCACCCCAAGCCAAAGCCATGGGCCTCGTGCATGAAATTGCCCCACAGGTCGAACTTGTGGCGCGAGCCAAAGCATGGATTGCCAATGGTGGTTCGGCAGTCGCCCCATGGGATGCACGCGATTATCGCGCACCATCGGGCAAAGTTTTCTCTGCCACCGGCATGATGATTTGGCCCGCGGCCAATGCCATTTATCGCCGCGAGACATTGGACAATTATCCAGCCGCGCGCGCCATTCTCAAAGTCGTGTTCGATGGTTTGCAAGTGCCGATGGATTTGGCCCTACGCATTGAGAGCCGATGGTTTGCCAAAATTTTGCGCTCACCAGAAGCTGCGGCGATGATCCGCAGTCTGTTTGTCTCAATGGGCGAATTGAACAAGGGCACGCGCCGTCCCAAAGATATTGCGCCCACGGCGCTCAAAAAAATCGGCATTGTTGGCGCCGGTTTTATGGGGGCCAGCATTGCCTATGTGAGCGCCAATTCCGGCCTCGACGTCGTGCTCATTGATCGCGATCAAGAGGTGGCTGAGCGCGGCAAAGCCTTGTCGCATAAATTGATGACCAGTCAGGTGATGAAAGGCCGCGCAAGCACGGCTGATCGTGACGCGCTGTTGTCACGCATCATGGCGACATCTGATTATGCTGCGTTGAGCGATTGCGATCTTGTCATTGAAGCTGTGTTTGAAGATCGCGCCATCAAGGCTGAGGTTTTGAAAAACATCGCCGCCCATGTCGGCCCCAACACAGTGTTGGCGTCCAACACGTCAACGCTGCCCATCACATCCTTGGCCGATAACACAGGCCGTCCAATGGATTTCTTAGGGATCCATTTCTTCTCGCCAGTGGAACGTATGTTGTTGGTCGAAGTCATTTTGGGCAAACAGACGGGTGATCGCGCGCTGGCTGTGGCGTTGGATTTTGTGCGCGCTTTGCGCAAGACACCGATTGTCGTCAATGACACGCGCGGCTTTTATGCAAATCGCTGCGTGATGAATTATTTGCGCGAAGGCCATTTGATGCTGATGGAAGGCGTGCCACCTGCCATGATTGAAACTGTTGCGCGCATGAGTGGCATGCCCGTGGGGCCGTTGTCGCTCAATGATGAAGTGGCGCTCGATCTGGCGTGGAAAATTGTGCAAGCCACCAAAGCTGATTTGGGTGCAGACGCGATTGATCCATCCCAAGAAAAACTGCTCGATGCGCTGGTCAATCAACACGGCCGCTTTGGCCGCAAGAATGGCAAGGGCTTTTACGATTATCCCGAAAAGGGCAATAAAACACTCTGGCCGGGCTTGGTCGATCTTACAGCGCACAAGCTCGATCCCGACACCATTAACATCGCACAATTGAAGCAACGCTTTCTTGTGGTGCAAGCGTTGGAAGCTGCGCGCACGATGGAAGAGGGCGTCGTCACCGATCCGCGTGAGGCCGATGTTGGCTCAATTCTGGGCTTTGGTTTTGCGCCCTTCACGGGTGGCACCATCAGCTATATCGACGGCATGGGAGCCGCACAATTCGTCGCACTCTGCGATGAATTGGCCGCCCTCTATGGTCCACGCTTTGCGCCCACCGCAGGCTTGCGCGATATGGCCGCCAAGGGAGAGAGTTTTTACGGACGCTTTCTATCAAAGCGCGCCGCGGCTTAACCGTTACGCTGCGCTACTTTACTATTCCGCTGCGCGTTGCTTAATTATTCCGCTGCGCGTTGCATGCGCCATTGGCTCAACAGCGAGCGAAGGGCGGCGGGCTTGAGCGGTTTGTTGAGCACGCGAATATTATGCGCATCAGCCCTATCGCGCATTTCTTGCGTGCGATCGGCTGTGACGAGCACGGCTGGCAGTTCATCACCAAAGCGCACACGCAAGGCAGTGATGGCTTCAATGCCATCGCCATCATCCAAATGGAAATCGGCAATCACAACATCGGGCGTATAGTGCGCCTCATCTAACGCGGCTTCAGCCTCGCTCAAACCTGCCGCGGATAGAACATGACAACCCCATCCGCCCAGAAGAGCCTGCATGCCTTCCAAAATGCGCGCTTCATTGTCGATGGCCAAAATGCGCGAACCAGCTAGCGGCTCATAAGCGGCAACAGCTGAAGCCCCTAAATTCAATTGCGTAGACAAAACGCGCAGACCAATCGGTACTGTGACGCTAAAGGTTGAGCCATGCCCCAGATTGGAGCGCATCGAAATATCGTGATGCAGCACACGGCTGATGCGATCCACAATCGACAGACCAAGCCCAAGACCGGGCGCCGTTTTGGCGGCTGGTGCAAGACGTTGGAATTCTTCAAACACTGCTTTGCGTTTGTTTTCAGGAATGCCAAGGCCCGTATCAACCACATCAATGCGCAGCATATTGTCTTTGCGCCGACAGCCAATCAACACGCGTCCCTTGGGTGTATATTTGATGGCGTTAGAAATCAGATTTTGCAACAGACGACGCAACAGACGTCGATCAGAGCGAACGCTCAACGCGCTTGGCACAAAAGCGATTTTCAAGCCGCGCTCACGTGCCAAGGGTCCAAAATCAATCTTCATTTGCGCAAACAGATCATCAATGCGGAAATCACTGATCTCGGTTTTCATCGCGCCCGCATCAAGGCGCGACATCTCTAGCAGGGCGGTCAAAATTTCTTCCACCGCTTCTAAGGACGCATCCAAATTGCCCACAAGATGCGCGCGTTCAAGAATGGCGGGGTCAGCGGTTTTGGCAGCCTCCGCCAAGCGCTCCACAAGCGTGGTGGCATAAAGGCGCGCGGCATTGAGGGGCTGCAAAATGTCGTGACTGGCAGCGGCCAAAAATTTCGTCTTCGACAGATTGGCCTCATCGGCATCAGCCTTGGCGCGTTCCAATTCCGCGTTCAAGCGGACCAATTCTTCCGTGCGCTCACGCACGCGCAATTCCAGTGTTTCATTGGTGGCCTCAAGCGCTTCTTCTGCCGCCACAGTCTCGGTCACGTCAGTGTAAGTTGTCACCACACCGCCATCGGGAAGGCGCGCTGAACGGATCTCGATCACATTGCCCATCGGGTAGAGACGCAGGCGATCTGGCTCGCCTTCATTGACGAGCAATTCAAGGCGTTGGTTGATAAATTCGCTGACATCACCGGGACCATACAAGCCACGCTCAGCATTAAAACGCACCAGCTCTTCCAACCCCATGCCTGTGCGCAGCTTATCGGGAGGCAGCGCAAACAGATCTCGGAATTCACGGTTCCAGCAGATCAACAAGAGATCACGATCAAAAACCGTGATGCCTTGGCGCGCAAAGTCGAGCGCATATTGCAACAGATCTCGATTGTATTGGAGCGCAGCAGACGCATCATCAACGAGTTTGAGGGCTGCATCGCGCGACACATTGCGTCGTCGCAACAACAGCGACAACACAAGACGCGATGAGGGGCCACCAATGGCTGAGGCCAGCAAATGCTCTGCATAGCGCAGCAATTGCATGTCTGCTTCACGTGCGGGCGCTGGGTCAGCACCACGCTCACGCGCATAGTCTTCAAAGGCGCGGCGCGCACGGTCCACACCCAAATAGCGCGCCACCATTTTTTCCAGTTCAAAAGCGGTGACAGTGCTGCGCCATAGACGAAAGGTCTGCGCCATTGGATTGCTGGAGACGCCCACAAAAGTGGTGGCCTGCAAACGCTCCAGCGGCGTTGTTTGGCGCGTCAGCGAAAAGCCAACATAGGCGGCGATATTGACCAACAAACTCCACAAAGTGCCGTGCACGAGGGGCGGAAAGTCTGTGCCTAGCAGAGCAGTGGGCTTGAGCAGCGCCAGCCCCATTGGCCCATATTCGACAAGTCTGCTGATCGTGTCCGAACCTGTTTCAATTGCTGGCAGCAAAATCGTATAGGCCCACATAGCGGTGCCAAACAACAAGCCCGCCATAGCACCGCGCGCTGTGCCACGTCGCCAGATTAACCCACCCACAAAGGCTGGCATAATCTGCGCAACCGCCGCAAAGGACAGCAAACCAATGGAGGCCAAGGCCGCGCCGTTGGAGACACGATAATAGATAAACGCGAGAGCCAGAATAGCGATGATGGAGACGCGTCGCACACTCAGAATGATCGTGCCCACATTGCGCAAGCGTCCTTCGGATTGTGCACTTTGTCCGCGCAGAATGAGCGGCATGACAAGATCATTGGCTACCATAATCGAGAGCGCAACACAGGCCACGATCACCATCGCGGTCGCAGCCGACAGGCCACCAATCATCGCGATCAACGACAGCGCATAGGCATCGGCTTCCAGTGGGAGTGCTAACACAATCATATCGCGATCAACACTGCCGGGCGCAAAAGTGAGCAGGCCAGCAATGGCAATGGGAATGACAAAAATATTGATGAGAACGAGATAAAGCGGAAACGCCCAAGCGGCTGTCTTCACATCGCGCTCATCACGATTTTCAACAATCGCAATATAAAATTGGCGCGGCAGAAGAATGATGGCGCAGGCGGAGAGGAAGGTCGTGGTGAGCCATACGCTCCAATCTTTGGGCGCGGACAACATGCTTATAACCTCAGGCGTCTTTAAGGCGCGCTCGGCCAAATCACCAAAACCATCGAACATGATGTAGGTGACAAAAAAGCCCACACTCAAAAAAGCCAGCAGCTTAATGACGGATTCGGCCGCAATGGCCATCAACAGTCCATCTTGGTTTTCCGTCGCATCAATATGGCGCGTGCCAAACGCCATGGCGAAGGCAGCCAGCGCTATGGCCACACCAACGGCCAGAATGTCAGATGTGCTGCTATGGCCAACCGTTTGGCCAGCTTCCAGCGAGCTTAAAATCATGGTCAGAGAATTTGAAATCGCCTTGAGCTGCAGCGCGATATAGGGCACGGCCCCAATGACAGCGATGAGGGCAACAACGGCGGCCACTTTTTCGGATTTGCCATAACGCGCGGCCACAAAGTCGGCGACAGATGTGATGTTTTGCGCTTTGGCCAAACGCACAATGCG
>CAIUDK010000137.1 GCA_903897875.1 uncultured Hyphomicrobiales bacterium | reverse complement strand
CTTCGCCCGCGGGCGAAGACTGAATTGCGATTATAGCGGCGTGAGATTGCACGGAAGGTTGCGTAGTTCACATAGAGAGCTGGGTAGCGCCCCGTCTTTTTATGAATATAGGAGATAAATTTTTCTGCATTGCGCAGCGACATATATTCGGATGGATCGTCGTCTTCGATATCGAGCGCTAAAAATTTTGCGCCAGATTTTCCAGCCTGATCTAAGAGCACGTTGGCTTGCTTGATGGGATCACCGGGAACACCAAAATGATAGGCTCCAAAGAGGAGTCCATTTCGACGTGCATGAACAGCGCGTTCAAGAAATTTGGGATCGCGATAAGACCCTTGCGAGGCTTTGTGAATAATGGCGCGCAGCCGACGATCTGTTGAAGCCTTATTCAAATCAATCTTTGTTGGTGCATATGGATCAATGAGAATCGGTATGCGGGGATTTTCCCACGGGCGCGTGTCATAAGTTTGCGCGATCACGGGAGCGGTAACCATCAAAGTTAACGTCGCACCCAGTAAAGCGATTCGCAAAAAGAATTGCATTTGAAATAAACCTACAAATAAGCCTATGAAAATTCGCTAAACTTCATATCAACTATCTATATACGGTCGCTGACACACATCTAGTCAGGGAACGGATTAACCTTTTGTTCTGGTGAATAGGTTTGGTAAAGATTGCAGATAGTCACGTGATTGATTCGGATTCGCTCAAGTGAGAGACGCCGCGCACATTACGCCACAGGCGACAGATGAAATCTTCTTTGACCAGAACCGAAATTGCAGCTCTTCTCGATGCAGCCCATGCTGTGTCGCAGGCGACATCTGGCGCAGCTTCATCGCGCACGTCTGATATCGATGAGACTCAATCGACTGAAGTTCTGCTTGAGCAGCTTCGACAAGAGAACGCGCAGCTCAAATTGCTGCTCGCGCAAATGCAAAAGGCTGAGTCCGTTCATTCGAACTGAATGCCTTAGCTATGCTTGTTTGTTCGATGGCCATGCTTGATTGCGTCATGGCCCCTAAATAACTTCCCGTCATCGCCGTTATACTCTTCAGGCGCAATTTGGCTGCCCGGAGTTCGGACTTGGCAATAGCAAAAACCATATCTCCCGGCCGATTGGTTTGGGGCGACTATGTGTTTCTCTCCGTGATTGTCGGGGTGTTGCTGATGGTTGTCTGGGTGGGCTCGCGCACATTCGAAGCCGCCGTCGAGCTCGAAGAGGTTAAGCTTAACGCTGCCAAGCTTGCGACACGCTTTGAAGATATTGGTGCCATTCGCAAGGCGGGTGGCGTTGTTGAACCTGAGCAATGTGCGAATAAAGAGGTCGAAGCCGAAGACGGCACCAAGAAGCCGATTGGTATTTGGTCCGATTGTTGGGCCGCTGTTGTGGCGCTCGCCCCCTTCAATGAATTCAAAAACGTCCTTGAATTGGACAATGAAACTTTCGGCACGGCCTGTGACCGGGCAGATTCTAAAACGCATGGGTTGATTATCGTCGAGAAGAGCACAGGTTGGTTCTCAGCAGGCAACACCGGCACCACCTATGGACCCTTCGATGGGCCTGAGAGTCTGGAGAAGGAAACAGCGTTTCGCATTTCGCTCTGTGACCGCTGGTCCAATCTCGTCAAAGTTCGTGAAGTGAAGTTTTGACGATGGGCATCTTCTCAAAAATTGACGGTTTTTTCGTAGCCATCCGGCGGGGTGTCTATAATAAATTGTTGGATTCGCACAATCCAAACAATCTGCATGTCAAAGTTGAGAACTTTGTAGCCTCACTGATTTTGCTCAATCTGATGACGATGTTCGTCGAGCATATTCCCGAGATCTATGAGCCCTATGCGTTCTGGTTCAAAACTTTCGATCATTTTTCGCTGACGATCTTCTCGGTTGAATATCTGCTGCGCCTGTATGTGGCACCCGATGATCCTGAGTTTTCCAAGGCACGCTTTCCGCGTCTTAAATATGTCACCAGCGTTTATGCGCTGATCGATTTGTCGGCGATCTTGCCGTTCTATCTCTCGTCGTTTATCGACATTGATTTGCGCATGCTGCGTCTGCTGCGTCTGTTGCGCTTGCTGAAACTGTTCCGCGTTTTGGTGCCCGCCTACAATGAATTTATGGAGATCAACAAGGAGCGCACCTTCCGTCAAAAGATCCATGCGCTTGTGTGGCCATCCGATCATGGTGGGCAGCTGCATCATTTCTTTGATTTGTTCATCGTGTTTTGGGTGATCATCTCGGTTCTGGGTGTGATCTTTGAATCCGTTGAGAGCATTCATTATCTCTTGAATGTTGAATTTGCGATTATGGATGCCGCAGCTGTGGCTGTGTTTTCCGTTGAATATATCATGCGCATGTATTCATGCGTTGAGGATCCAAGTTTCCCCGGTGCGCTGCGCGGCCGCGCCAAATGCGCCACATCGCCCAATGCGGTCATCGACTTCTTAGCAATCATTCCGTTCTTTCTCGAAGCCTTCTTGCATCATCTTTTGGATTTGCGCTTTTTGCGTATCTTCCGAATGCTGCGCCTGTTGAAGCTGACACGCTTCACCGATGCGACACATATGATGATCCAAGTGTTGACGCGCGAATGGCCGGTGATGGCAGCGTCTCTGTTTGTGATGATGCTTGTGGTGGTGATGACCGCCAGCCTTGGCTATCTGTTTGAGCATGATGCGCAGCCAGACAAATTTGAAAATATCCCCCAATCCATCTATTGGGCGGTGATCACGCTGACCAGCGTGGGCTATGGCGATATCAGCCCGGTCACGCCTATGGGGCGCTTGATCACGATTGGCATATCGGTCATGGGCATCGCGATTGTTGCGATTCCAGCTGGTATTTTGTCCGCCGCTTTCACCGATCAATTGCGCATTGAGCGTGAAACATTGATCGCTGAATTGGTGTTTATGTTGGCCGATGGCGTTATTGATGATGACGAGCGCGCCATTATCGATTCAGAAGCCAAGCGTCTGCACATTAAGCCCGATGAGATTGATCGCCTGCTTGCAACTGCGCGCAAAGAACGCGCAACCGCGGACCATCAAGAAAATCATACGGGCGGGCCACTTGAATTGGGCGCTGTAAGTGCAAACCCTGATGTGGCTTTGCAGCAATTTCGCATTCTTGTGAGCCAGATGAATCAAGTCTGCTTGTTGGCGGATAACGAAAAGCTACATGCCAAGATGAGTTCGAATGATGAGTCGACACTTCTTGAGCGCAGCATTTGGTATACAATGTTGGCCTCACGGCAGGCCTCGCCAACAGAGCCTGATCCTGAGCCCACACCAACGCCGCCGAGCGCGCCACCATCTGCGCCCGCGACTGATGGGGCGTCGACGCCAAAGGCGGCAAAGAAAACTAAAGTCACGACTGCGGCTGCCAAGTCATCTCCTAAGGCTGTTGTGGAGCCTTTGGCTGAGCCCGAGGCCGTGTCCGCAGTTGAAGCTGTCGTTGCGCCGGAGGCTAAGTCTGCGCCCAAGGCAACTAGCAAATTGACGCGCAATCCTGCGTCCAAGATTTTGGTCGAGACGGTCGCTGTGGCCGAGCCTGAGGTTCCTGCTGAGGTTGCGCCGCCTATTTCTGCAGAACCTGTGGCTGAGACTGAAAATGCGGCGAAAGCCAAAGCGCCGCGCACGCCTAAAAAGGGCACAAAGCAGGGCTAATCTGCCCATGATCCGGCACTTCGCCGCTTTCATCCACAGGTGCCTCTTGCGTCACCTTTGACCCCCTGCTGGCTAACGGTTAGAAGCGCTCTCCCTATCTATTTGTGACGACTCAGGCGGAGCGAAAATGAAGCCGATCAATCAGCGCATAGCTGACGAATTGAATGTTGCTGAGCGTCAGGTTGCCGCAGCGGTAGAGCTGCTGGATGCGGGCTCAACAGTGCCCTTCATCGCGCGCTACCGTAAAGAAGTCACCGGCATGTTGGACGATACGCAATTGCGCACGCTGGAAGAGCGTTTGCGTTATTTGCGAGAGCTGGAAGAGCGCCGCAAAGCGATCATCGATTCTGTGCGTGAGCAGGGCAAGCTTGATGCCGCTCTGGAAAAGACATTGATGGAGGCCGATTCCAAATCGCGTCTTGAAGATTTGTATTTGCCGTTCAAGCCCAAGCGTCGCACCAAGGCGCAGATTGCGCGTGAGGCGGGCCTTGAGCCATTGGCTGATTTGCTGCTCAACGATCCCACCAAAGATCCCAAAGTGGAAGCCGAAGCTTTTGTGGATGCCGACAAGGGTGTTGCCACTGCGCAAGATGCTTTGGATGGTGCGCGTTCTATTTTGGTGGAGCGCTTTGGCGAATTGCCAGAATTGATTGGCGCGTTGCGCGAAGAGTTTTGGACGCGTGGCAAGCTCATTTCCAAAATGCGCGATGGCAAGGCGACGGATGGCGCAAAGTTCTCCGATTATTTCGATTGGAGCGAGCCGCTGGCCAAAATTCCATCGCATCGCGTTTTGGCATTGTTTCGTGGTGAAAAAGAAGAAGTGCTTGATCTGAAGCTTGAGGCTGAAGATCCTGCACTCGCCAAGCCCGGCGTGCCTGGCGCTTATGAAAACAAGATCGCCATGTTTGTTGGCATCACGCCCAAGGGTCGTGCAGCCGATCAATGGTTGATGGATACGGCGCGCTGGGCATGGCGCACCAAGATCATGGTGCATCTGGGTCTCGATCTGCGCATGCGCCTTTGGCAGACGGCCGAAGATGAAGCCGTCAAAGTGTTTGCAGGCAATCTGCGGGATTTGCTGCTGGCCGCACCGGGTGGTGGGCGCGCAACCATGGGTCTCGATCCGGGCTTCCGCTCAGGCGTGAAGGTTGCTGTTGTGGATGCAACGGGCAAAGTTGTTGGCACCAGCACAATCTATCCGCATGAGCCGCAAAAGCGTTGGGATGAAGCTCTCGTGATTTTGGGCAAATTGGCCCGCGATCATAAGGTGGATTTGATTGCGATTGGTAACGGTACGGCCTCGCGCGAAACCGATAAATTGGCGTCCGAATTGCTGACCCATTATGCCGATCTGAAAATGACCAAGGTGATGGTGTCGGAAGCCGGCGCGTCCGTTTATTCTGCATCTGAATTTGCGTCGAAAGAATTGCCTGACTTAGACGTGACCATTCGTGGCGCAGTCTCTATTGCGCGCCGCTTGCAAGATCCGTTGGCGGAGCTTGTGAAGATCGATCCAAAGTCCATTGGCGTTGGCCAATATCAGCATGATTTGGCGGGCTTCAAATTGTCGCGCTCATTGGATGCTGTGGTGGAAGATTGCGTGAACGCCGTGGGCGTTGATGTGAATATGGCGTCTGTGCCATTGCTCGCACGCGTGTCGGGTGTGGGTGAGGGGTTGGCGCAAGCCATTGTTGGCCACCGTGATGCCAACGGCCCGTTTAAGACGCGCACGGCGCTCAAAAGCGTTGCGCGCCTTGGGCCAAAAGCGTTTGAGCAATGCGCTGGCTTTTTGCGTATTCGTGATGGCGATGATCCGTTGGACGCATCCGGCGTGCATCCTGAAGCCTATCCGGTGGTGCGCCAGATTTTGGAAGCCACCAAGAGCGACATCAAAGTTCTCATCGGCAATGTGACCACTTTGCGCAGTGTGAAGCCACAACAATTCACCAATGAGAATTTTGGTCTGCCAACAGTGACCGATATTTTCAAAGAATTGGAAAAGCCCGGCCGCGATCCGCGTCCTGCGTTTAAGACGGCTGAGTTCAAAGAGGGCGTTGAGAAGATCAGCGATCTGCGCCCCGGCATGATCTTGGAAGGTGTTGTCACCAATGTGGCAGCGTTTGGTGCCTTCGTAGACATTGGCGTGCATCAAGATGGTCTGGTGCATATTTCCGCCATGTCGGAAACCTTCATCAAAGATCCTCGCTCGGTCGCTAAGCCCGGCGATATCGTCAAAGTGAAAGTGATGGAAGTGGATGCTGCGCGCAAACGCGTCGCGCTCTCCATGCGCATGTCTGATGAGCCCGGCGCGCAAACGTCACGCGGGGCGGGCGGCGGCGCACCACGCGCGTCTGCTGCCACCATGTCGCACGCGCAATCACGCCCAGCGCCGAGCAAAAGCGGCGCGCCTGCAGCCGCCAGCGGTGGCGCCTTTGCGGATGCTTTGCGTAAAGCCGCTCTTGCGTCAGGCAAGGACAAAGCGCGGTAATCGTCTGCGTCCCTAAGGAAAATCATAGGCGCGAATAAGAGGGGTTCCGGCGCTTTGGTAAGGTTTTGTTAACCATGCGAACTCAGCATGGTTGATGAAAAGTTAACCAGAGTCGGTGCCCCAAATGTCGCAAGCTTCAGCCTCTTCCTCCGCCACTACTCATATCTCCGCGCAAAATTATGCGCAGGCAATCGCCCCCTTTGCAGGCCGACTTGCTGCTGGCCTGCGTGCCGTAAAATCCGCCTCCCATCGGCGCGCAGCGCCACAAGCAGTATCGGCGATTGCAAAGCCCGTCTCGGGGCATTTGGCGATTGGCCTATCGGCGCTCACACTCGTATTTGGCTTTGGCTGGCTGATGACGACGCAAGCGCTGGATGAGGCGACACGCGCCAAGCGCATTGCGCATGAACTCATGGATATGAAAATACGCTTGATGGCGATGGACACCGACCGCGTTGCACGCGTGGAAGATGTTGGTGGCTTGCGCGCGACTGTGGAAATTCTGCGCGCCAGTCAGGACAAGGTGCGCGCCAATGTGGCGCAGGTGAGCGCGCAGCTCGAACAATTGGCACGCGTTGAACAGCGCATCGACCAGATTGCAAATCGCGTATCGCGGTTGGAGCCCGATGTGCTGACAACAGCCTCTATTCCAACGGCACCCAAGATTGCGCAGCCCGTGGCCCAAGAGGCCAATGCTGCGCCCAAAGCTGAGTTGGTGAAGGCAGAGCCCGTGGCGGTTCCCGTGAAAGCGATTGCGGCCAAACCTGTTGCGGCACTTTCAACCAAAGGCTGGAGCGTGCGCGGCTATCATCACGGTGCTGCCGTGTTGCAAAGCCGGCTGGGATATCGCGAAGTATCGCCGGGTGATTATTTGCCGGGTGTTGGCCGCGTGCTTTCAATCAAACGTCGCGGCCATCGTTGGTTGGTTTTCACATCGTCTGGTGTGATTGGGTAGCGCTTGAACGTTCAGCAGGTAGACGCATCAAAAGCCCAAGCAGTGCGCGGTCATGCAACACCACCATGCGCTCTTTGGGCTTCAACCATTCCACTGCGTCGGCAATACATTCCGCATCATTGAGTTTGGCTTCAGCCACGGCGCGCTCAGCATCAATCACACCGCGTGGACGATGATGAGCTGGTGGCAGAAATGCTTCATGTTGGGCCAGCAAATGTGGATTGGCATGCAGCACGCGCAAGGAATCTTCCTCATCATGACCAGACTCGCTCAACTCGTCAGCCAGCACATTGGCGCGTCGCGCAATGGAGGGCGGCTCAGCCTCTTCGGGTGTGAGCAGCAGCCCATGATTGCGCAGCCATAGACCAATGCTCAACTGACCACTGGCCCACGACAGAACGATGGCGAGCAGCAGACCTGCAATAGTTGGTGACATCCACGCCACCAAGGATGGCGAGATGAGCATGCCAGCCACAAGCGTGATGAACCCCAACGCCACATGCGAGCGATGGCGGCGGATAATGTCTTTGAGCGGGATGGAGCCATCATCACGTCGCTGCGGGTTCCAGCCCGTGTCGCGACCAAACAGAATTTGCATCACTGAGCCGGTTTGGATCACCATCATGATCGGCGCAAACAGCGACGACATGATGATTTCAAGAAAGGACGAAGCGGTCAGGCGCACACCACCACCACATGCGCGGCGCGTGCGTCCATCAATGAGCGCGATAAACAGACCAAAGAATTTTGGCGCCAGCAACACAGCCATCGTCAGCTCAAACAGAAACAAAGCGCGCTCAGCATCAAAGCGCGGCCATGCTGGAAAGAGACGAAACTCATTGGTAAAATATTCAGGCCTGATATAGGCCGCTTGCAATACGAGCACGATACCGACGAGCAATTGCGCCATCCAGAACGGCGAAGCGAGATAGCCCATGATGCCGGTGGCAAAATGTTGGCGTGACGCCAGCTTCAAACCCTTGGTACCGATGATGCGCAAATGTTGCAGATTGCCCTGACACCAACGACGATCGCGCGCAGCAAGATCAATCAAGGAGGGTGGGCTCTCTTCATATGAGCCACCAAGCACGGGCAGCATATAGACAGCATAACCGGCGCGACGAATGAGGGCCGCCTCAACAAAATCATGGCTGAGCACATGACCACCAAAGGGCGGGCGACCACGCAAATCGGGCAGGCCGCAATGGGCTGCAAAAGCGTCGGTGCGAATGATCGCGTTGTGGCCCCAATAATTGCCATCACGGCCCGACCAGAGCGCAAGACCCGATGCGATGATGGGGCCATAGATGCGCGCTGCAAATTGCTGCACGCGTGCAAACATGGTGTTGCGATTGATGATGAGCGGCAGTGATTGGATGATGCCAGCGTCTGGATCAGCCTCCATCGCAGCGGTCAGTGTGACAATGGCATGGCCAGTCATCAAACTATCAGCGTCCAGCACCACCATATGTGCGTAAGCAGCGCCCCAGCGGGTCACGAAATCAGCAATATTGCCAGCCTTGCGGCTCGTGTTCTTGGGGCGGTGACGATAGAAAATGCGCGCGTTGGGAAGACGTTCGCGCATGGCCAGTAGCGCGCGCTCTTCAGCCACCCAAACATCGGGATTGGTTGTGTCGGATAAAAAGAACCAATCAAAATGAGCAGACAGGCCGGTGGCGGCAATATCTTCGTAAATGGCTTGTACAGCACCAAAGACGCGCGCGGGTTGTTCATTATAAATCGGCATCACCACAGCCGTGCGCTCGCGCAACGTGTCAGGCAGGCCGGGTGTGCGCGGATGCTTTAGCACTAGCCAGCCAAAGCCGAGCAGGCCAGAGGTGAAGGCCAGAGCAATCCATGAGAAGTTTGCAACGAACAAAATGAGCAAGGCCCATTTCAGCGGCGTAATCGCGCCCACGTTCACCACGCCATACATTTCGTTGGCGCCATAGGCGGTCAGCAAAAAGCCGCCACCAAACACCAGTAAACGCGATGCCCAAGGCACAAAATGCAAATGCGGCGCAATCAGCTTGCGTAGGCTGCTCTTTGGAAAGCGACGCAAGGATTGCGTCGGCATATCCAAATGCGTTTCTGGCGGCATTGCTGACTCGATGTTGGCCGCTTCAACGTTGCCAACATGCGAAGATGCGGACGGCTCTGGCATGAGAGCCTCGGAATTTATTGCGTCCATCTGTAGAGCCAGGCCTCACTGATCGGCTTGCCTTGCGACTGGAGTTCCAGACGAAGCTCGCACAAAGTGTCATTGCCCGGATCAAGATCGAATGTGACCCGGTATGTTTTATGATCGCGCGAAAGATAATTGCGGATGTTGTTGATTGATCCCACAGAGCATGTCAGCTTTTGTGAGATGTCGGGCGTGCGTTGCGCGTCGCCCAAATTGTCGCCGGAAAATTCGACAAGATAACGGCGCTTGCGTGTATTGGCTGGCGCGCCGGGTGGGCGGCCCGAGCGTGATTGTGTGACCACAGCAAGCGGCGGCTTGCTAGGCGGGTTCCAGCACCAGAATTGGCGATAGGCAAATTGCGCCTCAGTGCCCGCAGCCAGCGGCGCATTAGGACGCCAATAGGCAATGATGTTTTTGTTGATTTCAGATTCATTGGGAATCTCAACCAGCACAACACTGCCAGCGCCCCAATCGCCAATCGGCTCAATCCACAAAGAGGGCCGTAGCTCCCAATGCTGTTCATCATCCTGAAAGCGCGTGAAGTCGCGATTGCGTTGTAGAAAACCAAAGCCGCGTGGGTTTTCATCCACGAAGGCGGAAACTTCCAGCGTGTCGCGGTTGGACGCAGGACGCCAAAGCCATTCACCGCCACCATTGGCAATCTGCAATCCTTCGGTCTCGTAAACACCGGGGCGCAGATCATCCAGCTTACGACGATCCATCGGCCCCAACAGGCTCATGCCCGTCATGGCACCAACGCCGAAATGGTCAATCGTGACGCGTGGAAACAACACAAGCTCTGTGTCAATAATGGTGGCATCACCGGGGCGGATCGTGAATTGATAGGCACCCGTTGCGCTCTCTGAATCGAGCAGCGCATGAACGATGAGCGCATCATTGCCCAAGGACGGGCGCTCAATCCACAGCGTGCGGAAAACAGGGAACTCTTCGCCGCGCGGATCGGCGGTGCGAATGGTCAAACCACGCGCCATGTCGCCAAAGGCTTGGCCGCGCGCCACAGCACGAAAGAAGCTGGCACCTTGGAACAAAGCCACGTCGGTGGGCGCGTTGCCGTTTGATGTTTGCAAAATGCGCATGCCTGAAAAGCCAATGTCGCGCATGTCTTGCGGAACTTTTAGCGCGCCAAAATCGTAATCGGCAGGCGAATAGACAAGACGCGAGACATTGCCGCCGTCCACGATGTTGATATCGACGGGGGCAGAAAACAGAAAGCCGCGATGCAAGGGCTCAATAGCAAAGCCGAGGTTGTCGCCCATCCAAAGCGAAGTCTTGGGCTTGCGTACAATGCCGACATAGGACTCATAGTTGAGCGCATTGAAAGGCTCAGGCAGATCATTGGACGGCGCTTTGAAGGACTTTTTGGCCAAGGCGCGGGCTTCTTCCACGACACTTGCGTGGTTAAACGAGGCGGGCGCGGCGGGCACAGGACCGCCGGGTGCCCCACCAGCCGGTGCTCCATTGGCCTGCGCAAGCGCAGTTTGGGCTGTCAGGACGTTGCCGGTGTGAACGGCGAGACTTCCAACGGCAAATTTCAAAACGTCCCGGCGTATCAGCATGGATGAAAATCAAAGCTCTCAAGAAAACGGCAGCCATCTGTATAAGG
>CAIUDK010000136.1 GCA_903897875.1 uncultured Hyphomicrobiales bacterium | reverse complement strand
TCCAGAGCATCCTGCAGCGCCAAAGCGTCTTGCTTCATTTGCGCGGCAGCTGCGTCCGTTGCACCTTGCACGCGATAGCCGCCCAGCTGATGAACAGACTGCGGTGTGAGGCCGATGTGCGCACACACGGGCACGCCACGCTCAACCAGAAAGCGCACGGTGTCGGCGATATATTCGCCACCTTCCAGCTTCACCATCTGAGCGCCAGCCGCCATGAGGCGTGCTGCATTTGTCATCGCTTGTTCGCGGCTGGATTGGTATGTGCCAAACGGCATGTCTGACAACACGAAAGCGCGCTTGGAGCCGCGCACCACGCAGCCAGTGTGATATTCCATCTGCTCAAGCGTCACAGGCAAAGTCGAAGAATGCCCCTGCAAGACATTTCCCAATGAATCGCCAACCAGCAGCATCTCGACACCGCAACGATCCAGCAAGGATGCAAAGCTGGAATCATAGGCCGTCAACATGCTGATCTTTTCGCCTTCCGCGCGCATGCGAGCGAAATCACCGAGCTTCAGCGGGCGAGCATCCGAAAGATATGTCATGAGAGTGTGTCCTTATTCATCGACCGCGACATTGTCGATGAGCCGGGTTTTGCCGATCCGTGCGGCCACAAGCAAGCGGCGCCCATGGTCATGTGGTGCGCCCAATGTACCGGCATCGCGCAATTCAAGATAGTCGAGCACAAAGCCGCTGGCGGTAATGGTGGCCGACGCCTCAGTCAAAACTGTTTGGATTTCGTCCTTGGCACGCAGTCTTTGGCGCGCCGCCTGCAAAGCACGATACAGCGTTGGGGCCACGGCGCGTTCGTCAGGCTTCAAATAGGCATTGCGTGATGACATCGCCAAACCGTCCGTCTCGCGAACGATGGGCGCACCAATGATGGTGACGGGCAGATCGAGATCGAGGGCGAGGCGGCGCAACACAGCGAGCTGCTGAAAATCCTTCTCGCCAAAGATCGCAATATCGGGACCGACTTGAATCAAAAGCTTGGCAACGACGGTCGCCACACCCTGAAAATGCGTCGGGCGGATAATGTCCTCAAGACCTGCTGTGGCGGGGCCAGCCAGCGAGATTGTCGTCACAAAGCCCGGTGGATAGATGATGTCGGTTGTGGGGTAGTAAACGCCATCAACGCCCGCGGCCGCAAGACGCGCCACATCGGCTTCAAAGGTGCGCGGATAGCTGGCAAAATCCTCATTCGGCGCAAATTGCGTCGGATTTACAAAGATCGAGACGATCACACGATCAGCCTGCGCCTTGGCATTTTGGGTCAGCGATATGTGCCCCTCATGCAGAGCGCCCATGGTGGGCACGAAGGCAATGCGCTGCCCAGCCTGCCGCCATTGGGCAATGCGCTGGCGCATGGGGTCAATCGAGGTAAAGATATGTGGCTCAGTCATGAATATCTTTTCGGCTGAAATGGCCGACTTCGCAAGCCAGCTTTTGTAGCTATAGCCGAGCTTGTGCCTTCAGGTGTTGGTAATGGACGCAAATGCGCAGGCTAGCGGATGTCCAAATTCAATGGGGGCACAGTGCCTGATGTTGCGGTCAAAGACAGTGGCACTTTATTGTCTGCGCGTTTTTGATCTTGGGCAGTGCGCAAGAATTGCTCAATCGACGCCAAAGCCTCTTTCGATTTTTTGGACAACATTGAGGGACGTTGGGAGCTGCTTTGGCGCGAGCCATCGGCAGAGGCGACATTGCTGATCTGAGAAGGCAAGGGGGCGACGCCATAAGGGTTTTTCAATTCAACACCTTGATGGGCAAAGGCCATAATTTCATGCCATGTGCGGGCGGGCAGCGTGCCGCCAGTCATGTTGTTCATCGACGTATCATCATCGTTGCCAAACCAAACACTGCCAATGAAATTGCCAGTGAAGCCATCGAACCACGCATCTTTGTAGCCGTTGGTTGTGCCCGTCTTCCCAGCTGCAACAACACCTTCAAGCTGCGCGGCGCGCGCTGTACCGCCGGCTACAACTTCTTTGAGCATATTGTTCATCTCAGCAATTTTATCAGCAGGGATTACTTGCTCAGGCGCTGGCGCATCGCGGTCATGATGCCAAATGACATCGCCGCGTGAATTGCGAATTTCGATTGCAGCAAAAGGCGTTGCGCGCTGGCCGCCATTAGAAAACACAGCATAGGCCGAGGCCATGTCAATCATCTTCACATCATCTGCGCCCAAGGGGAGCGAAACCGTATCAGGCAGAGCGGTCGTGACGCCCATTTTCCGGGCTGTTTCGACGATTTTCTTGCGACCCAATTCGGCAATGCGCGCTAGGTGATAGGATTGATTTTTAGGCCAATAATTTTCACCAATGGCAACCGACAAGCGGACCGCTACTGTGTTCAAAGATTTCTGCAGCGCAAGGACCAAGGGCAATCTGCCAGCCTGCGCGCCGCCGTAATTGTTGGGGCACCAATTGCCGATACAGATGTTGTTGCCATCAACAATGGTGGTGGCGTGGAAATGCCCGGTCATCACAGCGGTGAGATAGACAAAGGGCTTGAAAGATGAGCCGGGCTGGCGTGTTGCGTCCGTCGCACGATTAAATTGGCTCGCGCCATAATCACGTCCACCAACAATGGCGCGCACGGCTCCATTGGGCTCCAGAACAATAGCTGCACCTTGATGCGCGCGAAATTGCCGACCAGATTGGCGCAACGCATTCTCAACAGCTTCTTCAGCTTTAACCTGCAATTCCGCATCAAGGGCAGTGCGCACCGTGAGGACGCGATCTGAGCCGAGCTGGCCTGAATCGGCCTGTTTCTTCACTTGGTCATAGGCCCAATCGAGATACCAATCTGGGCTCGATTTACGCTTGCGATCGACAGGCGTCGCAGGGTTTTTGCGTGCGCCGTAAACCTGACCTTCAGTCATAAAGCCAGCGTCAACCAAATTGCTCAGCACGTCATTGGCGCGAGCGCGCGCAGCTGGCAAATTGATGTGCGGCGCATATTTTGTTGGTGCCTTAAATAGGCCAGCCAGCATGGCGGCTTCGGCAAGTGAAATGTCGCGGATATTTTTGCCAAAATAAAATTCTGAGGCCGCCTGCACACCAAAGGTGCCGCCACCCAGATAGGCGCGATCAAAATAGAGTTTGAGAATATCGCGCTTGGGCAAGTGGGTCTCAAGCCAAAGGGCCAAAAAGGCTTCCTTCACCTTGCGCTCAATTGTGCGCTCATTGGTGAGGAACAGGTTCTTGGCCAATTGCTGCGTGATGGATGAGCCACCTTGCACAACGCCAGAGGCGCGCGCATTGGCACCCAAAGCACGCCCCAAACCAATCGGATCAATGCCGTAATGGTCGAAAAAGCGTCTGTCCTCGGTCGCGAGCGCTGCTTGGACCAGATAGTCAGGGATTTGCTCCAGCGGCACAGAATCGTCATGCCTGATGCCTCGGCGGCCAACTTCCTGGCCATAACGGTCAAGGAAGGTCACCGCGAGGTCCTGTTTCTTCAGCCAGTCGTCACTTGTCTCGCGGAATGCGGGCAGCGCCAAAGCTGTCGCGAGAAGGGCCCCGCCAAGCCCAAGCGTGAGCCCCTCACAAGCTAACTCAACCGCAAGTTTAGGCCCGCCAGAGATATGTAGGCGATCCATTTTGGCCGAGAAAGCCGCCCAAATCTCGCGCGTCCGCTGCCCCGCTTGATAGATCGAGGAATCGACAAGGGAGTCGAACGCGAGCAGCGCATTGTTTATGCGCTTGATAAGGTGAGGGATTTTAGGATGTTTCCACACGATCACAGGCCCAAAACGGCGTAGGCTATCGAAAACGCCAAGCTTACCATAGATTTAATTCTCTTGACGGCAACTCTCTACGAGAGAAAGTGCGCAATAAGGTTACGCCATTCGGCAGGGATTCATATAATTCTATTCCCGGTTGAATGTTCATTCTCTCAAAGTCTACCACACTGGAGCTGGTCTTTATGGCCCGAACACCCCGCGCCACACCAGACACCCGGTTGCCCCACGTGGCCCAAGATCTACCGCAAGTAGCCAAAGTCGAGGCTGAGGCCGAGACACCTTTTTGGCGCAAAAAGTTAGAAGACCTGACACCTTCCCAATGGGAACAATTGTGTGACGGCTGCGGCCGCTGCTGTCTCGTTAAACTCGAAGACGAAGACACAGGCAAGATCCATTTTACAAACGTAGCCTGTACTCTGTTTGATGCTACCACATGCCAGTGCGCCAATTACGCGCAGCGTTCAGAAAAAGTGTCAGATTGTGTCACCCTCACACCAGAAGCCGTTCGATCTATCAAATGGCTACCACCAACCTGCGCTTATCGGCTTGTCGCTGAAGAGCGAGACCTTTATTGGTGGCATCCTCTGGTGTCGGGTTCGCCTGATACCGTAAGGGCAGCTGGCATTTCCGTTCATGGGCGTGTCGCAGCTTCAGAAGATGACGTGCCGTTCGAGCAATATCCAGAATTTATTGTGCCATGGCCGGGCCGTATACCAAAACGCGCCCGCTAATTTAGGGGGCTTTTGTGCTCTATCCTGTTTATGTTTTTGATGCCTACGGAACATTGTTTGATGTTCACTCTGCCGTGGCCCACCACCGCGCAGAGATAGGTGAACAAGCTGCCGTGCTGTCGCAAATCTGGCGCACAAAACAATTGGAATATACGTGGGTGCGCACGATGGCGGGTGCCTACAAAGATTTCCGTGTGTTGACGCAAGACGCGCTGGATTTTGCAGCGGTTCAATGCGGGGGGATCTCGGATGATCTACGTCACAAGCTTTTAGCAAGCTATGAGACGCTGGATGCCTATGCAGATGTGCGCGCCACGCTCGAAGGATTGAAGCAGGCGGGTGCTCGCACAGCTATTTTATCCAACGGTACACCCGCTATGTTGGAGGCCGCCATCAGCGCATCTGGTCTTTCAGATGTTGTGGATGCCTGTCTTTCGGTTGATGCCATTGGCATGTTCAAAACACGGCCGGAAGCCTATGCGATGGTTGAGACACATTTTGCCATCAAGCCAGCACAGGTCTCTTTCCAATCATCCAATCGATGGGATATCGCTGGTGCTGCGGCCTTTGGGTTTCGTTGCGTCTGGATCAATCGCACATCTCAACCCGATGAATATTTTGATCTGGCACCAATGAGGGTTCTTCCATCCTTAAGCGGCCTGTTACAAGACGCGCATTAGACGAGATTGGAGCCACCCTTGTTCGCAGTTTTTCGCGCCATTTTTGTCGTCCTTGTGGGCATAGCGCTTGGCCTGTGGGCCACATATCTCAGTGTCGAAAGTGGTTTGGGCTTTGATAAAATAAGCGCTGGCCCTTGGGTCGCCTACCCTAAAAGCGGCACGCCGGATGCTGATCCCTATGTGCGCGCCAATATTTCTCGCTCAGGCCAAATCCCTCTTGGTGTTGCTGAGGGCATCAGCTTGATTGCGCAGACTGATAGTGCTGGCGGCGAGTTGTTGGCGAACTGCGCTTATGTTGTGCGCGGTTTGGTGCCTCAAGCACGGTTTTGGACGATCGGTGTGGTTAAACCAAAGGGCCAATTTATGGAAAATGCGGCGCATCGTTATGGCTTTACGTCCGAGGAGATCCTTTGGGATGACCGGGATCATTTTGAGATCCAAGTCTCGTCTACCGCGCGCTCTAAAAATTGGCTAGCGATGCCACAAAGTGGCAGGTTTGCAGTCATGATGCGGCTTTATGAGACATCGCTGAGTACCAATAGAAAGAGCATTACTGAGCAATCCATGCCGATGATTGACAAGGTGTCATGCCGATGAAAAAGCAAACGACGCGCAGCGGCTTTTTCAATTTTTCAATTGCTGGTTTTGTCTGGCTGGGTTCGATTGTACTGATTGCGGGCATTGTGCATATCGTGTCAATTTTGATGATGCCCCGCGTGGCATCTAAAAATGCCTATGCGCGCATCGCTGCTGTTGCTCCTGTCAATCAGATCTATGCGTTGCCGATGCCAGTGCCGGGCACTGAAGTCGTGCCTTTTGAAGATGCTTCGATGGAAATGGCCGTATGCCGATGGTCGCTCGATCAAGGACCCATCCGATTACGCGGCAATGTATCGGCCGAACGCTTAACGCTCTTGTCGTTTCACAGTCGCCAAGGACAGATATTCTATTCCCTCTCGGACCGCAGTTCGACGCGGGGACGCATTGATGTTCTGCTGGTCAATCAAGCCCAACTTGAAGCAGCAGAGGCCAATGATAATGAGGATGATCCAGCCCAAGAGCTGAGAATTCTCGCGCCCGCCACTGAGGGGTTTATTCTGTTGCAAGCTTTGGCTGAGCGACCTGCTGATCGCCCAGAGGCGCAGCGGAGACTTCAATCCTTCACATGCGGAACCGCTCGCTAGGCCAAGCTCCGCCGTGAGGTTGACTAGGCCTGCTTTTTCTTACGCGAGCGCGGGGCGCAGGGCGCCGTTCTTGAGCGCGGGGCGCGTTGGACCTTCTCAGGGCGATCACCTCGATAAGGCACATAGCGAACGCCTGTGAAGAACAGGATTTGGGCAGAATGGTTTGGGTTCAACTCGGCACGCGGTATTCGTTTACTAACGCCGGAAAATTTTAAGATCTCACCCATTGTGCGATCTCCCTAAAAAGCGGCTTGCGCCAGAAATATCAATATCCGTATTACGGGAAATAAGGGTTAATCAAACGTCAACAATCTTCGAATAAGCTCTTTCTTTATAAAGTTTGCGTTCGTTTGTTGCGGGTTGTGTTCTGAATGTCAGTGTCGTTGCGTCAAGAAATCGGCTCGGTTGCGCCAGAACGCCATTTTGCGTCTGGGGCACAGGATTTGAAGATCGTTCTCTTACGGTCGCTCACAGATCTGTTTGTGACGGAGCAATGTCGCTCGCCTGAACACATTGAGCGTTACGCCAATTCCTTTCTGCGTCTTGCGCCAGTCCTTGATGCCCAAACCCGGCTTTGGATTGCGACAAGGATCGCGAACATCCCCGACACGCCTCAAACTGTGATCGATGCTTTGGCCACAGGATGCGATGACGCTGCGGTCTATGTTCTCGCGCACGGGTACAAAGTGCCAAGCAACCGCCTTTATGCCGCAGCCGCATGGCAGAGCGTGACGTTAGCCACGGCTTTAGCGGGCCGCTCAGATTTGGACGCGGAATTAATTCGAGTTTTGGCAGAACGACCAGAGCGTGAGATCCTTCGCGCACTTGTGGCCAACACCCAGATCAACTTTGAAAAAGCAACGTTGCAACATTTGGTCCGGCGTGCTCGCAGTGATTTGGACACGGCGCGCCTACTTGCTAGCCGCGTGAAAGACAGCGAGCTTCTCGCGCCTCTATTCATGGTTCTTGATGCCGATCAGAGGCGTTTGGCTCTGCTCAATTTGCGTCGCAAACATCTTGTTGCAAATCAGGCTCTCGCGCCCAATGACAAAGAGCAGCTTGAGGCAATATTTGCGGTGGCGGCCGATGCGCAGCGTCGTGCAGATTATGTTGATGCGCTTGCGCTGGCTATTGGGTGCTCGAAACACGATGCCCAATCGATTGCAGAGGATGCATCGGGCGAGGTTCAAGCCATCGCCTTTGCTTGGCTTGGCGCTTTGCCAGAGCAATGTATTCCTGTTTTCAACGCTCTGAATCCTGATGGGCCCGGCGCGTTTGATCGGTTGGAATATTTGGTGGATATCGTGCGCCAATTTCCGTTTGCTGCAGCAGATGAACTGTTGCGAAAGATGCTGACGTCAGGGGTCAAAGAGCGCGAAACGGTGCAGCCACAGGTCCAGCAAACGGCACGTCCAACACTTGAGCGCCAGCCATCATCCAATCAACGCGCACCAATGTCTGCGGCAGGAGTTGCTCAGGCGGCGATGTCGAGGAAGTGACGGCCCTTGCGGTCGTCGACTTCCAAAATCCATAGATCGCTATCGAACTTGATTTCCCGCTGAAGACGTTCTTCGATGGAGAGTGGATCGGTCCACTCATCTTTATGCATCCGTGCCCACAGACGATCGACGCCGCGCTCAGCAGTCTCAGACTGAGGCGCAGGCCCAAACAGTGCCGCTGTGCCGTCTAGCCGGTCAATCTTAATGAAGATGGCCCCAGCCTCAGCAGCGCCACGACGGCGCAGCACCGCGCTCACATCGCAAGTTGCGCACCGACGAAGATAAGCAGAAACCCAAATATCAGCACGCAGAAGCATTTGAACCTAAGGAATAGTGATTCCAGACTGAGCTGATAGATCACGAATGACGCGCATGGACAATTCCCCAGTGATGGGCAGGTTGCGACGCTTCTCATAGAGCTCAATCACTTGTCGCGTGCTGCCACCCATGACGCCATCGGCTTGTAGTACATAGCCGAGTTTCATCAGCGCGCGTTGGGCAGCTGTGACGCGCGATGTGGGTTCAGGTTCTGCTTCGGTTTTGCTCGCCAGCAAATTTGCGATCTGGTCGCGCGATGCAGGACGGGTCTGCACTGGCGCAATAACAGGTTTTGCCGCTTCGCGTGCTGTCTCTCTTGGCAGCTCCACAGCTAGGTGCTCAATAGGCTTCTCGACAGGTTTGTCGATGCTCCGCTCAACAGCCCTAACAGGCGGAAGGGGAATGCTGGGGGGTGTATTTGCGGGCACTGATGTGCCCGCTATGTCGTGCATGAACAGCGGGGCAGGGTGATGACCCTGTTGCATGAAGAGAGCGTTGACAAAAATCCACGCCATACCGCCAGCACTGAAGGCCACCAGCAAAGCCACCATGGGCCGATTGATGATGTATTTCATGATCGCGGAGCGTTCAGATTTTCTCTTCGTCGAGGATTTGCGCTCGATAAAGATAAAGTCGGAGTCGGATTGATAGGTTGAGTTACGCAATTTTCTTCACCATTTTTGTGCGTAGAGCAGCAGGCAGAGTGCGATGCTGCGACAGGATTTCGATATTGGTTGGAGTTTGGTTTGCTAAATTTTGGCCGTGGCGCGTGAGTGGCAGCGTGACGCGAACACATGTGCCTTCATGAACCACGCTCTCGATGGAGATGGCGCCGTTGTGGAGGCCCACAAGTCCCTTCACGACCGACAGGCCGAGACCAGTACCTTCATGGCTGCGATCGTAGGAGGATTTGGCTTGAAAGAACGGCTCGCCGAGTTTGGGGAGGTCATCTTCTGAAATGCCAATGCCTGTATCAGCGACATACAGCACAATCGAATTGCCGCTGCGCTCCAAGCCAATCGAGATATTGCCCTTATGAGGCGTGAATTTGATCGCATTCGATAACAGGTTGAGCACGATCTGCTTGCAGGCGCGCATGTCGGCGACAACCGGCTCAATATCTTGCGCGTCGTCGCGCAGCACTGCGATGTGCTTTTCCTCGATCTTCAATCGCATCATATCGCAGCATTTATCGATGAGCACTGGCAGATCGAAGGGTTCCGTGATGACTTCAAAGCTGCCCGATTGAATCTTTGAAATATCGAGAATGGAATTGACCACCGACAAAAGATGTTCGCCCGATTGGTGAATGATATTGGCGTAGTCTTTCTGCTTTTCTGCATCGGTAGGTTTGAGCGTTGGATGGGCTAATAATTCGGAAAAGCCGATGATGGCATTGAGAGGTGTGCGCAATTCATGGCTGATATTGGCCAGAAACCGATCCTTCCATGCCAAGGCTTCATGCGTATCTTTTTGCGCTAGGGCTATAATGTCTTGGCTTTCAACATCACGATGAACATTTCGCCAAGTCGTCAAAACATTTTCTGCAGCTGAATTGGCCGCAACAATTTTTTGCGCACGCATCTCGTTCCACGTGAAACTGGCGATATCGTTGGAGTTTGAAGACCTTAATCTGACGCGTGTGCTGACGACGTGATCGGCTCGCTGGGCATCGGATAGGGTTTTTAAGAAGCTGGGCCGATCAGCGACATGGATATGTTCAAATAGACCGCGGCCAAGGAGGCTATGGAGCGCCACATTGGGCTGTTCGTCACAGTAATTGTGAATAGTGAGCACGTGGCCGTTGGTCTCATGAATCATGAGAAGGCTATTGCTGGCCTTCTTGAAAGCATCCGCTGAGCGTAATCGGGCAGTGGTTGCTTCCGATTGAATAGTGATGACATCCATCGCGCCCAGTATCAGCCCGATGCCATGTAGAGATGCGATCACAAGTGCAATATGGAAAGCTTCAAGCGCATGGGTGGGCGGAGTGGCGGAGAAATAGACCAAGCTTCCACAAATAATCGCAAGTGTTAGGGCTGACGCACCCAAGACAAGCCGCCGCGATTTCATAAGTGCTGCCTCACCCACCAGTAAAATCAACCAGACCGCGCCAGCAGCGGTCAGGGATTGCTGGTAGTTGATGAT
>CAIUDK010000135.1 GCA_903897875.1 uncultured Hyphomicrobiales bacterium | reverse complement strand
GGATAAACCAAAAATGACGCCAGCCTAAGTCTTGCAACAAAGGCCCCAGCAGCAGCATGGCCCCGCTGCCAATCGGCATATACGATCCCCAAACACCGAAGATAAAATCACGATCCGGTCCAACAACACAACGGCGCAACAGATCGGGCACAACAACAACAATGGCGAGAAAGCCGACACCTTCCAAAACACGAGTCACAAGCAGCGCTTCAGGCGTCTGCGCAAGGCCACCTGCGAGGCTGGCAGCGCCCAACACACTCATGCCGCCAATCAGGGCGCGGCGAGCCCCTATTCTGCGGCCAATGACGCCCGCTGCCATTCCAAACAGCGCGCCAAGTGTGGCGAACACCGCGATGAGCAAGGACGCTGTGTGGAGCCCAAGCGACATTTCGATCTGAATCAGCGGCAAGGCCACGATGATTTTGCCCACTTGCGCTGCCGCAACAATGCCGCAGCCCAGTAGGAAAAGCGCTAAGCCATACCGCGTCGTCATGGGGCCGATGTGGCGCACGACGGTGAGCCGGCCGGCGGAATATAGGCCATTGCAACCGGCCATTGCATTTTGCCGACATTGAACACGGTGCGCACTTGGATTTGCGCGTCCGGATCAACGCAGACATTGGGGAAAGCTTTGAGCGCAGTCGCATCGGCGTCAACGAGCAGCGCGATGCCGCCGGTCTTGGCGCAAGCCTCAACATGGGCTGGCGTGCCCCAACTTGGTGAGGAGAAATCAACAATGTCTGGGCGTGACCGCATCCACAGCACAACCGAGGGTCCGAGCTTACGCTCGACGGTCACGACGCATTTGAGCGGTGATTTGGAATGTTTGGCCCACAGCCGTTCCGTGGCCTCACTCAAGGCTTTTGTCTCGGCAGAATAAGCGGTTAGCGGGCGATTGATGGCCGCGGCGATCATCAAATAAAGCGCGAAAGCGACCAAAACCAAGCCCGACACAATGATTGTGAACCGCGCGATGGCCTTTTCGCTCAAGCCCACACCGAAGGCCCCTGCTGGAAACAGCAGCGCCAAACCAATCGCGGTTGAGGTTGTCAGCGGCAAAACCCACAAAGGTTTCAGCACTTGCCACGTAGCAATACTGGACAGCAAAAGCCCCACAATCGGGACAAACAGCAACACAAACGCAATGCGTTCGCGGTCTGGCCGAATGATTTCGTCATCCTCAGCGCGCTTGCGACGCGTGCCCAGCAAAACCGCGGTGGGCACCGCCAGCAAAGCCAGCGCACCGACCAGAGCATTGACCAGACTGATATTGAACGCGTTGATATCGGTAATCTTTTCGCTACCAAGCGCGCGCGATAGGCTCGGCCAATTGTTCTCATTCAGCCACCAGACATGCGGGGCGAGAATGGCCAGAAAGATCAGCACCGACACATAGCTAGCGGGTCTGGAAAACGTCTCGCGGAAGCGCGGCACAACCACAGCGAGCACCAGCAAGGGCGCGACCGCAAAGGCGATTTCATATTTGGTGATTACGCCCAGACCAACAGCAATGCCAAGGCCGATGGCATCGCGCCAGCGACCCAGCTCCAGATAGATCAGTCCAAAATACAAAGTGGCGGCGTAGAACGGGGCCAGCACGGAATTATGATTGATTTGAACGGCATAGAAACTGGCGGCGGGTGAGAGGATGAAAATCGCCACGGCCAAAGCCGCCGTCTGCTGCGAGGCGTAAAGACGCACGGACTTCCAAACAAAGACGGCCGCAACCGCCACAGTGACCTGACTGGCCAGCATCAGGCTGGCAATAGGATAGACGCCAAGCCGAAGGGCGAAGTCGATCAACCACGTGGTCAGCGGCGGGTGCTTGGAATAGCCCAAGGCCAAATCGCGGCCCCAATAGGCCGCTTCCAGCGTATCGGAATGAAGGTTGCCAGAGATCAGAGCCGGCCCGAATGTCCACAAAACCGCGTGAACAAGCACAGCAATCCCAATGGGACCAGCCCAGTTTTCAATACCCCGCGACGGGATTCCATTTTGCACTGCAGAAGCCCCGCAAGTCGCCCAAATCACTGCGTTTAGGGCTAGCCGAGCCCGTGCCCATTCGTCAATGACATTGCTGCAACGCCAAGATCAAAACCTTGGCCTTATCTCGCAGATGCGAGATGATGAGACCTGCGATAAACGCATTATTAAGATTTTGGAAAGCCCCCAATTTTCCGGGGTGTTTTGAATATCCCTCTTCAAATTGTGTCTGAAATGCGACTTAGGCATGCGATTTACGCATACCAGCGTCGCGGCAATAGGACTACCTCAGCTTTGAAAATTGATTATTTTGCATTGCATCGACATCATCCATTGGTTCAAGCCAATGACCAGAGGCTAAAATGACCATCAAATCAATCACTGCTCGCTTGAATGCTTGGCGCCGTTACCGTGCGTCCGTTCGCGAACTGTCCCAGCTCTCGGACCGTGAACTTTCGGACCTCGGCTTGAACCGTTACGACATCGACGGCATCGCCCGTCGCAGCGCCGGTTTCTAAGCAAGACCCTTTGCGCATCAAGTTGGATCCTCCCCCAACTTGGTAGCGCCATATACGCCCGCTGGTCCCTCCCCCAGCGGGCGTTTTTATTTTTAAGCCGCCTTTCTTGAGCTCCCGGTCACTTCTAGGTTGACGCTCGCGGCTCTAGGCAACACAACACCGACATGAAACCCATACATATCATTGGCGGCGGTCTCGCCGGTTCCGAAGCTGCTTGGCAGATTGCCTCCAAAGGCGTGCCCGTGGTCCTCCACGAAATGCGCCCTGAGCGCCGTACCGACGCCCATCACACCGACCAGCTGGCCGAACTGGTCTGCTCCAATTCCTTCCGGTCTGACGATGCCGAGACCAATGCTGTCGGGCTGATCCACCGCGAGATGCGACAGCTCAACTCTCTGATCCTGAGCTGCGCCGATAAAAATCAGGTGCCCGCTGGCGGCGCTCTGGCCGTTGACCGCGTCGGCTTTGCCGCTGCCGTCACCGAGGCGATCACAACACATCCTCTGGTTGAAGTTTCTCGCAAAGAGGTTGCAGAAATCCCTCCAAGTGATTGGGATTCCGTCATTATTGCCACTGGGCCTTTGACATCACCCGAGCTGGCCGCCTCGATTGGCACGCTCACGGGCGTCGATGCTTTGGCCTTTTTCGATGCCATTGCGCCGATTGTTCATCGCGACAGTATCGATATGTCGAAGGCGTGGTTTCAGTCGCGCTATGACAAAATGGGCCCCGGCGGCACGGGCGCTGACTACATCAATTGCCCTTTAGACAAAGACACTTACGAGGCTTTCGTCGATGCCCTGCTGGCTGGCGAGAAGATTGGCTTCAAAGAATGGGAAGGCACGCCCTATTTCAGCGGGTGTCTGCCTATTGAAGTCATGGCCGAACGGGGCCGCGAGACGCTCCGCCATGGCCCGATGAAGCCAATGGGCCTCACCAATGCCCATGAGCCGACCGTCAAAGCCCATGCCGTGATCCAGCTGCGTCAGGATAACGCGCTGGGAACGCTCTATAATATCGTCGGATTCCAAACCAAGTTGAAGCACGCTGAGCAGACCCGAATCTTCCGCATGATTCCGGGGCTGGAACATGCCGAATTTGCCCGCCTTGGCGGTCTGCATCGCAACACATTCATCAATTCCCCCAAGGTCTTGGACCCGCTGCTGCGGCTCAAGGCGCAACCTCGTATCCGGTTTGCGGGCCAAATCACCGGCTGCGAAGGCTATGTGGAGAGCGCCGCTGTGGGCTTGATGGCTGGCCGGATGGCTGCTGCCGAGCGATTGGGCACACCCTTCACCCTGCCGCCGCCAACAACGGCCATGGGTGCTCTGATCAATCACATCACCGGCGGGCATATTGAAGTGATCGACGGCGGCCCGCCGTCATTCCAGCCGATGAATGTCAACTTTGGGTTGTTCCCGCCGATGACCGAGGCCGTCAAATCTCCCGACGGAAAACGTCTTCGTGGCGCTGAAAAGGCCGCGGCCCGCAAGCGGGCTCTGTCGGCGCGGGCGATACGCGATTTGGATCTTTGGATGGCCGATTTAAGCGTCTGATTTAGCTCAGCTTTCGAGCTGATCTCCACAAAATCCACTGCCGCCGCCATTGGGGCAAATCGACATTGGCTTCGAACGGATGGTAGCCGTGCCGCTCCATCCGCGCGAGCATGGGCTCAACGAGGAAAATCG
>CAIUDK010000134.1 GCA_903897875.1 uncultured Hyphomicrobiales bacterium | reverse complement strand
TCCATCAAGCGCTGAATACCAGCGCCTGTGAGACCCGACACAGGCACGACGGGCGTGCCGCGCACTTGGGGCAGAAGACGATCTGCTTCTTCACGCAATTCTTGCAGCTTGCGACTGTCGTTCACCAAATCCCATTTGTTGAGACCGATGACGAGCGCGCGGCCTTCTTTGGCCACGATGTCGACGATGGTGAGATCCTGCTTTTCAAACGGGATTGTTGCATCCAGCAAGATCACCACAACTTCAGCAAATTGCACGGCGCGCAGCGCATCGGCGGCCGCCATCTTTTCAAGCTTGCCTTGCACATTGGCGCGACGACGCAAACCTGCTGTGTCGAACATTTTGATCTTGCGATCGCCCCACGCAAAATCGATACCGATGGAATCGCGCGTGATGCCAGCCTCTGGGCCAGTCAGCAAACGGTCTTGGCCTAGAATGCGATTGAGCAAAGTGGACTTGCCCGCATTGGGGCGACCCACGACGGCAAAGCGCAAAGGCTTTGTCACATCGAGTTCGGTGCCGTCTTCTTCGTCGTCGAATTTCTTGCGCTCTTGCTCTTCAACAATGGCTTCATCAATCAACGCCGTTTGTTCTGGCAGAGCCTCCAACAGCGCATCATAGAGGGCGTTAAAACCATCGCCATGTTCGGCTGACAAAGGTACCGGCTCACCAAGGCCCAAAGTGTAGGCTTCATAAGTGCCAGCGTCGCCTTGGCGACCTTCGGCCTTGTTGGCGAGCAGAATGATTGGCTTGCTGGCGCGACGCACCAATTGCGCAAAGCGCTGATCGGACGGCGTGATGCCAATGCGCGAGTCGATCATAAAGAAGATCGCATCGGCCTGTTCAATGGCGGCCTCTGTCTGCGCGCGCATGCGCCCTGACATGGATTCAGGATCACCCTCTTCTAGACCTGCTGTGTCGATGACAGTGAAGACGAGATCGCCAACATGTGCCTCGCCCTCGCGACGATCACGTGTGACGCCGGGCTGGTCATCGACGAGCGCGAGCTTCTTGCCAACCAGACGGTTGAACAGAGTGGATTTGCCGACATTGGGACGGCCGATAATTGCAATGGTGAAGGGCGCTGTGGTCAAGAATTTGGATCCATACAGTCTGACGCGATACTACTTAGCGACGGAGCTGTTTTCCTGTTGTGAACTGGGCTTGCCTGCTGCAACAAGGCCCAAAAGCAATTCGGCACGCTGACGCATGGCGAGAGGAGATTGCGTGTCGACAATGATCGCATCCAGCCAACGGCCAGCGGCTTCAAGGTCGTTCGATTTCAAAGCGGCGAGTGCAAGATATTCGCGCGCAGAATGACGGAAAGGACCAGCGGTTTGCGCCAAAGATCCAAGACGTTGATTGAGCTCATTGGTGTCGGCATCATCCAAACGCAAAGCCGCTGCACGCAAACGCGCAATATCCTGCATCAAGACAGGCACAGTGCCATCGCCAGAGATCGCATCATATAATTTTACGGCACCAAGCGCATCACGCGCGGCCATTGCATTGGCCTGACGAAAACGTGAGAGCAAAGCATAGCCAGCAGGGCCTTGCTGAATGATGCTAGCAAAAGCCGCATCGGCCTCCGCAGCCTTACCATCGCGCACCAATTGGACGGCCGCCTCAAAGCGCGCACCCGCCTCTTCGGCCTGACGCACGCGCGCGGTTTCGTAATAACGCCATCCGCCAGACGCAGCCACGATCAGCACGGCCAGAACGATGACCGGCACCTGGAATTTCTGCCAAAGCTTGGCAAATCTTTCGTCGCGGACGTCTTCGTCCACTTCGCGGAAAATATCGGACATAAATGCACCTGGGAAAGCGGGGCCGCACTGAACGGCCCTGTGACTTGCGAATGATCCATGCGGTTAGCACGGAGCGCATCAAAACGCGAGCAGAATGCTGTGACCTGCCTCACCTGCGCCTCTTTCAAGCCCAAATTTGGGCCAGAGCATCCCATATTCATAGCCGGACGCACCAAAGGAGCGCTCCATGCCCCCAAGTCCCGCGAGCCCAAGTTCCGCGAGCTCAAGTCCCGCGAGCCCCAGACCGATCAGCCCTAGCCCCAAGAGCCCTCACCATATGAGTTCAAACCCAGCACGCGGACAGCCTCAGCAGGGCCCTGAGAAGGCACCAGCGCCACGCCGGCCCCTTGATGGCAAACGCACGCTGATCCTTGCGGCAGGCCTTCTGGCGGCCTGCGTGCTCACCCTATTGCTACAGCCCTCGCCCAATAGCCTGTCGCGCCTTGTCACAAGCTTGGGATTTGCGGCCGCCGAAACAAAGGAATCCAAAGCCAAGCATGAGGCCGAACGCCAATTGGCCCAAGCGATGGCGCAGATGTCGGTGCACGAGGCGCAGGACGCACAGGCAGCGGCGCGTGAGCCCGCAATAGAGGGCGCAGCCCCCGCAAACCCCGTTAAGCCAGATGCGCTGGCCGCGGTGACTTTGTTGCCAGCCATAGCGGACGCCAACAAAGCGACGGAGCTGCCAAAAGAGAGCCCGCCGCCTGAAGTGCCAGCCGCGCCCCATGTGGTGACGCCCGCGCCCGCTCCGCCACCAGCGCCTGTGACATTGACGCTCCCAGCGCAGCCAGAGTTAGCGCCGCTAGAGGACGCCGAAGTGCGCCGCCTCATCAGCAAGGCTCAACAATCCATGCGCGATGGCGATATTTTTGGCGCGCGTCTCATATATGAGCGCGTCATTGCAGACGGCAACAAGAGCGCCCTCTTCGCGCTGGCAGAGACCTATGATCCCAATGTACTGGCGCGCATGAATGCCAAAGCCATCAAGGCAAATACAGTGCAAGCACGAAGCTTATATGAAGAAGCTTTGCGCGCCGGAAACACTGACGCCAAGGCGCGAATACAAGCACTCAACACGCACGAATAGAATAATAGGTACGAAAGTTTTTAGGCCAAATTGATCAAAAAGATTGATCTAGAAGCCAAATTGTGGCGTAACAAACCATATCCAACAAGGTCCTCCCCCTTCTTGGATCACGACTCAGCCCCCGGCCGCTTGCGGTACGGGGGTTTTTTATTGGGTGTGTGTTGGTTATTCGCGGTCTTCACTGAGCGATGCAATTCACGTGTTCGATGAAATAATCTGTCTGACATAAACGCAGCGGACATCACATCAAACTCAACCCAATCACAGCCCTCACTTCACTGACAGCACCCATCCCCACACCAACATTTCCCAATTGCCCAAAACCCAAAATCCCCTACCATCCAAAACTCAATTAAAACGGAATCACTTCCCGGAGCCCATAGATGGACAGCCTCGCCACCAGCCCTTTCACATTGGAAATCAACCGCGTTCTCAAAGCGCCACCAGCGGCCATTTGGAAATGTTGGACGGTGCCGGAGCTTATGATGCAATGGTTTTGCCCACGGCCTTGGAAGGTCGTGAAGGCTGATATGGATTTGCGAGTGGGCGGAGAGGCTAATTATCTGATGCAAGGACCAAATGGAGAAAGCGTTCCCACCGGCGGCGTCTATCTACACATCGAAGAAAATCGCCGTATTGTTTTTACCGACGCGTTCCGCGCAGGTTGGCTCCCCAGTGAAAAACCGTTCATGGTTGCCGAGGTCAAACTCAGCGCGACTCCAGAAAATTTTACGCACTACATTGCGCGTGCGCATCATTGGAATGCGAAGGATATGGAAGACCATCAGAAAATGGGTTTTGAAGCGGGCTGGAATGCCGCCGCCGATCAGCTGGAAGAACTGGCGCGCAAACTTTAGCGCGCCGGATCGGTGTCATTTCAAGAGCCGACGGGTGAACAAATTTCAACAAGCGTTCCATCAGGGCATCTGACATAGGCAACTATTTGCCCCCATGGCTTAGCCGATGGTTCCTTAATTGATGTGGCGCCTGCATTCACCGCTTTAGCGTAAGCCTGCTCAACGTCTTCAGTGACGAGCGCTATTTCGATCCCTAAAGGCTTGCTCTCATTAGCCTTGATATAGCCATTGGGGAGATTGCTCTTCCCCAAATCATGCGATGCAAACGCTAATGCAGTACTTCCTGTCTCTAACTCGCCATAACCACTTTCGTGGATGAATCTTCGTTTGAGCCCAAAAGCATTTTCAAAAAATTCAACGCTTTTGGTGACGTCGTCGGTGTAGATAATTGTGTATCCAAACCTCATTGCTCAATCCAAATTCTAGTTAGAAACAATTTTTAAACCGCTTATGAATTTAAGCCCCGCCCTACTCCCACTCAATCGTGCCCGGCGGCTTTGATGTCACATCATACACAACGCGGTTGATGCCCTTCACTTCGTTGATGATGCGGGTCGCCACGCGGCCTAGCACGTTCATATCGAAGGGGAAGAAATCTGCGGTCATGCCATCGACGGATGTCACGGCGCGCAAGGCGCAGACGTTGTCGTAGGTGCGGCCATCGCCCATCACGCCCACTGTGCGCACGGGGAGCAATACGGCAAAGGCTTGCCAGATGGTGTCGTACAAACCAGCGTTGCGAATTTCTTCCAGATAGATTGCATCGGCCTTGCGCAACACTTCCAACTTCTCACGCGTAATGCCACCGGGGCAGCGGATGGCGAGGCCCGGACCGGGGAATGGATGGCGTCCGACAAACGCGTCTGGCAAACCAAGTTCGCGACCCAAGACGCGCACTTCGTCTTTGAACAATTCGCGCAAAGGCTCGACGAGTTTCATATTCATGCGGGCTGGCAGGCCGCCCACATTGTGATGTGATTTGATGGTGACAGATGGGCCGCCTGTGAAAGACACGCTTTCAATCACGTCTGGATAGAGCGTGCCTTGGGCGAGGAACTCTGGTGCACCCTTGCCGTCTTGCGCAATCTTCTTGGCTTCAGCATCGAACACATCGATGAACAAACGTCCGATGATTTTGCGCTTGGTTTCAGGATCGCTGACGCCTTCGAGTTCGCCAATGAATTGTTCGCTAGCATCCACATGCACGAGTGGAATGTTGAAATGATCGCGGAACAAGGTCACCACTTGCTCAGCCTCGCCCATGCGCAGCAGACCGTGGTCTACGAACACGCAGGTGAGGCGCTCGCCAATCGCTTCGTGAATGAGCACAGCCGCCACAGCGGAATCCACGCCGCCTGACAGACCGCACAAGACGCGGCCTTGACCGACCTGTGCGCGGATGGTGGCCACAGCTTCTTGACGGAAGGCGGCCATAGTCCAATCGCGCTTCAGGCCAGCGACCTTGTGCACGAAGTTTGAGAGCAGCTGCGCACCATCGGGTGTGTGCACAACTTCAAGATGGAACTGCACGCCGTAATAGCGGCGCGTCTCGTCCGCGATAGCTGCAAACGGCGCGTTCTCGGAGGCGGCAATGCGATGGAAGCCGGGTGGCAGTTTTGTAACGCGATCACCATGGCTCATCCACACGGGATGGCGGCCACCAATCGACCACACACCATCGAACAGCGCGGATGTATGCACCACTTCGACATCGGCGCGGCCAAACTCGCGGTGATGGCCAGCCTCAACGGTGCCACCAAGCTGGGCAGCCAGCAATTGCTCGCCATAGCAGATGCCAAGCACGGGCACGCCGGAGTCGAACACCGATTGCGGGGCGCGTGGCGAATCTGCATCCAGCACCGAACATGGGCCGCCGGAAAGGATCACAGCCTTGGGGCGCAGCTCAGCAAAGGCGCGCTCGGCCGATTGAAAGGGGGCGATTTCGCAATAGACGCCAGCCTCGCGGACCCGGCGGGCGATCAGCTGGGTGACTTGCGAGCCAAAATCGATGATCAGCACCTTATCGTGGCGACCAACGAGATCATCATGGAGGGAGTCAGATGCGAGACGCGTCATGGGCCAAATTCCTTTGTTAGGCTCGGATTAGGCCATGCAGCCTAGAGGCGCAACCGGCCGACGCGCTCAAGCCGCAACTCTTAACGGTTTTTAACACGCATTCGAACAATTCCTTTGATCCGGCTGAAAGAGGTTCTGATGTAAACCATCTCCACTGCCCCTTTTAGGGTTGGAGTTCGCTATGTTGCTCGATCATCGCATTAGCCCATCCGCCAGCCGGTTTTCTGCCGGCGTGGAAGACGACCGCCCCGATCCGCTCTGGATGATCCATGAGCGTCGGCGTCAAATGTTTGCGGAATCGCGCAAGGAGCGGCTGGCGAGGCTATATGCAGCTTGGCGGCAATCGCTCATGCGGGATGCCATGCCAATGACGGGCACCGTGCTCCATCAGCTCTTCAATCCGCCGGGCCTAGACGACGAGGGCCTGCCCGATGCGGCTTTGGCTGGCAACCATGGCCTGTGCGGCCGCATCCAAGACGATCTCAGCCCAGATCTTCTCTACACAGCCTATCGGCGCGGTCTGCTGCCACGCTTTTTTAGCGGCGCGCTGGCTTGGCAATCGCCCAAAGTGCGGCGGGTTGTCGAGCCCGGCCATGCGCCAGAGCGCCAGATTGTGCGCGTGGCGCTGGAAAAAGGTGCTTATCGGGTGATGTTGGATCGCCATTTCGACAGCGTCTTGGTGCAATGCGCCCGCTCGCAATCGGCGCTTTCGCGCCCGGTCTGGTTATCGGCCAGCAATATGGGCCTTTACACAAATCTATTCGATCTGGGGCGCGCGCATTGCTTTGAAGTTTTCACGCCCGAGGGAGACCGCGTTGCCGCTGGCTTTGGCATCAGCGTTGGCAATGTGTTTGTTCTAGAGGTTTGCTATGGGCAGGCTGAGGCGATTGAAGCGGGATTGGTTATCCTCAACCGCACGCTCAGCAAGCTGAAATATCGCTGGCATGATGTGAGCGCGCTGCCAGTGCGATTGGTGCCGCAATCGAGTTTGATTGAGCGTGACCGTTTCATTGTCGCATTGCTGAGTTCAGCGGCGCACAACACCGAAAAATGGACACGCTACACGCCGCCCAAAACGCAGAGACATCCGCGTTCCAAAGCAGCGTGAAACGCGGATTGACTTAGCCCTGACGAACGAGGATGGCGACGTAAAAACCGTCGGTTCCCGTGCGGCGTGGTGACAGGCGAATGCCGGGACCAAAGGCCGAACCCAGATCAGCCAGCTGAGGCATGTTGGCGACGCGTGCCATGTGGGCTGCATCGCGTGGCAGAAAATCAGGATGTTCTGACAAGAACTCTGTGACGCGATCTTCGTTTTCTTCGCGGAATAGTGAACAGGTGATGTAGGCTAAGGCCCCACCAGCTTTCACATAGCGGGCAGCAGAGCGCAGCACTTGCTTTTGCTCCAAAATACGCTGCTCCAAAGCATTGGGGCGCGTGCGCCATTTGGCATCTGGATTACGACGCCATGTGCCACTGCCGGTGCAAGGCGCATCGACCACAACAAGGTCACAGCGGCCCACCAAATCGTGCAGAATGTCTTGTGTGCCCTTGGGGGCGCGCACCTGAGCGTTACGCACGCCAGCGCGCTCAAGACGCGGGAAGATTGGCATCAAGCGGCGACCATCGGCATCGGTCGAATAAATCTGTCCGCGATTGTCCATTTTTGCAGCAAGAGCGAGTGTTTTACCACCGCCACCAGCGCACAAATCCAACACTTGCTGGCCGGGCTGCGGTGCGCACAACAGGCTGGCAAGCTGCGAGCCTTCGTCCTGAATTTCCACAAGGCCCTTGGCATAGGATGGCTCAGCGCTCAGCACAGGCGAGCGACCATCGGCCCCCAAAGGAATACGCAAACCATCGGGCGACAACGGCGTCTCGGTGGCACCCAAATGCGACAAAGCGGCGAGTGCCTTGGCGCGATCACCCTTGAGGCGATTGACGCGCAGATCAACGGGCGCGCGCATGGCCAAAGCCTGACCTTCTTCAGCAGCTGATTCACCAAAGGCTGACTGCAACAAAGGTGCGGCCCATTCTGGATAATCACCCAGCACCCAAGTTGGTGCATCCTTGAGGGAAGCGGCAGTCAAAGCATCGCGCTCAGCTGCGCTCAAAGCTGCAGGCGCATGGCCCTCGCCCGAACACAAATCAGAAATGGCATCCACTTCCATGCCGCGCACAAGGCGCAACATGCCAAGTGTGAGCGCGCGGGGCGATTGATCGTGCATCAGATAGCCGCAGGATGCGCGGCGACGCAGAACATCGAACACCAATGAGCCAATGGCAGCGCGATCCTTCGAGCCCGCAAAACGGTGCGACAGGCCCCAATCTTTCAACGCATCGCTCGCCGGACGCTTACGGTCGAACATATCGGCCAAAACCTCGAAGGCGGCACTCACTCGGGCAGCAGGTATCACAGAATTCCTTCCGAGCCGGACCGCATCCAAAATGCCGTCTCGTGCTCTCACTTAAAGAATGGGGGGCAAGATCTTCCCGATCTTACTCAATTCACCCTCGGTTCGCACGGATAATCGACCGGAGCAAGCCTGAACGGCTCAATTAGGTGCCACATGACCCTTTCTAACAAACCTGCGCGCCCAATAGCTGCCACGCTCGTGCCTTAGCGTGGCCAGAATCAGCTGGCAGGCAGGGGGAATTGAATTGGGAGGACCTATTGCCTGATAATCTGATCTACGGCTTCATCCTAGCCGCCGCCGTTTTCCTGCTGGCCTTGCAAGGCTGCTCAACGCCGCCCAAGCCCCTCAACATGATGGAGCCCTCGCCGCAGGTCGAGCGCAAGCCGCTGGATGCCAAAACGCAATTGGAGACGGGGCGTAAATATTAGGCCGACAAAATGCGCACGGCAAAGATGATCCACATGGTCAACAGGATCGACATGGCGACAATAAACGCCACAAATCTTTTTTGCACATGATTGCTGGTCACATGCACACCGGCATGCACAAGACGTGCGGCCACAAACGCCCATGACAGGACCACGAACAACAGATCCGCTTGATGTGTGATGAGCGCCAAGCCCACCAACACATAAAACAAAATCGGTGTTTCAAATTGGTTTTGATAAGCCCGGCCAAATTGCGTTGGGCGAGTCGGCCATGCCGCCTGCCCTAGCGCAATATCTGCAATCTCAATCTCACGCGCTTTCAAAGCCTGTGAACGCGACCGCCCTGTTGAGATCAACAGCGCAAACGTCAACGCCACTTGCACAAACACGGGTAATAGAATGGTCGCGATCGACATGATGTTGTGTCCCTAAGAACGACTTAGCCACCCATGGGATAGTTAGGGCTTTCGCGTGTGATCGCCACATCATGCACATGGCTCTCACGCAGACCAGCGGAAGAAATACGCACGAATTGTGCGCGCTCTTGCAGCTCAGCCACATTGCGAGCGCCCACATAGCCCATGGCTGCGCGCAGACCACCAGCCAGCTGATGCAACACAGCGCCAACAGGGCCCTTGTAAGGCACTTGGCCTTCAATGCCTTCTGGCACAAGCTTCAATGCGTCCTTGATGTCCTGCTGGAAATACCGATCCGCAGAGCCGCGCGCCATAGCGCCCACCGAACCCATGCCGCGATAGGATTTGAATGAGCGGCCCTGATAGAGGAACACTTCGCCAGGACTCTCGTCCGTGCCAGCCAACAATGAGCCAATCATCACGCAATCAGCGCCCGCTGCGATGGCCTTTGCAAAATCGCCAGAATATTTAATGCCACCATCGCCAATCACAGGAATGCCCTGTGCGCGTGCAGCTTCTGCGGCTTCCATGATCGCGGTCAATTGCGGCACGCCCACACCAGCGACGATACGCGTGGTGCAGATGGAGCCGGGACCAATGCCAACTTTGATGGCGTCCGCACCAGCATCAATCAACGCCTTAGCACCTTCGCTTGTCGCGATATTGCCTGCGATGATCGCAACAGTTTTTGACAAACGCTTGAGGCGCGCCACTTGATCGAGCACATGCTGCGAATGACCATGCGCCGTATCAACAACAACGCAATCAACGCCAGCATCAATCAGCTGCAAGGCGCGATCATAACCCTTGTCACCAACGGTTGAAGCCGCAGCCACACGCAAGCGGCCAGCAGCGTCCTTACAAGCGAAAGGATGTTGTGTGGCCTTCTCAATATCCTTGACGGTGATCAGGCCAACGCATTTGCCTTCATCATCGACCACCAGCAATTTTTCAATGCGGTTTTGATGCAGCAAGCGGCGGGCTTCGTCTTTGCCAACGCCTTCGCGCACAGTGATCAATTCTTTCGTCATCAACTCGGAGACGGGCTGCAAGGCGTTGTCTGCAAAGCGCACATCGCGGTTGGTGACAATGCCACACAAACGACCGGGCTTGCCGCCCGCACCACGCTCAACGACCGGAATGCCCGAAATACCAAAGCGGTGCATCAGCGCGAATGCGTCAGCCAATGTTTCGTCTGGGAAAATCGTGATCGGATTGATGACCATGCCGGACTCGAAGCGCTTCACCTTGCGCACTTCTTCAGCCTGTTCTTCAGGCTCCATATTGCGATGAATAACGCCGATGCCGCCAGCCTGTGCCATTGCAATGGCAAGGCGCGCTTCGGTCACTGTATCCATGGCAGAAGAAATGATCGGCAGATTGAGCAAAATGTCGCGTGTGAGGCGTGTGCCCACATCAACCTGCCCCGGCATCACTTCCGAATGGCCGGGACGCAGCAGCACGTCATCAAACGTGAGACCTTCAGTGAAAGTCATTTTGGATGAAACGGACATGGCCAACTCCGAGCGCGGGGCGATCTTGCCGCCCTGAAAAAACGAGTCGGGTTGCGCAAACACGCCGACCCGAGTTGGCAGTGGCACATATCACGCAAGTGCTGGGACGCAAAGCGAAGGCTGCGCCCCTGCCCTAACTGTCCCCAGCGATCTGGCTAGTCGTCTTCATTCCGATCCCGGCCACGGTCATCGCCCATCTGGTCATGCTGGCCACGAAAGCCCGTTGCCAGCACATAGAGCTCCGCTGAGCCGGGTCGGCTGGCCTGTGGCTTCACATGGCGCACGGTGGCAAAATCGCGCTTCAGATCGGCCAGCAGCGTGTGCTCAGTGCCGCCTTGCAGCACCTTAGCGATAAAGAACCCGCCCGGGGCCAGCACTTCGCGCGCAAAATGGATGGCAAGCTCGGCCAAAGCCACAATCTTGATATGGTCAGTCTTCTTATGACCTGTCGTATTGGCGGCCATATCGGACATGACGCCATCGGCCTCGCCACCAAGCTTTTCCTTGAGCTTGTCGGGCACGGTGTCGTCTAGAAAGTCCATCACGGTGAATTCAACGCCGGGAATATGGTCGATGTCGAGCAGATCAATCCCAATGATGCGACCAGCGCCATGCGCCGCGCCGGTTTTGGCAGCCGCCACTTGCGACCAACCGCCGGGTGCCGCACCCAGATCGATGATCTTCTGGCCGTGCTTCAGAATCTTGTACTTCTCGTCCATCTCGATGAGCTTGTAGGCCGCACGCGAGCGATAGCCCTCACGCTTGGCTTGGGCCACATAGGGATCGTTGAGCTGGCGCTCCAGCCAAAGCGTGGACGACAAAGTGCGCTTACGGGCGGTTTTGACGCGCACCTTGATCCCGCGGCCACCTTCGTGCCCGCTGCCACCGGTCGTTTTGCCTGCGCCGGTCGTTTTTCCTGAAGACATCTCTTTAACCTAGTTTACGCTGACCAAGCTCTGTCAGCGCCCATCATCTGCATCAAAATCCCCTCGCGCAGGCCGCGATCCGCGATCCGTGTGCGTTGCGAAGGGAAGGCCCGGCGAATGGCATCTAGAATAGCACATCCTGCCAGAACCAGATCAGCCCGATCAGGACCAATACAGCCATTGGCTGCCCGCTCTGCATAAGGCATGGCGCGCAACATAGCGATAGCGGAGCTTACACCCGCATTGTCCATCCACAAACCATCGACCCGGCGGCGATCATAGCGCGCCAAGCCCAGATGGACGCCAGCAATCGTCGTCACCGTGCCAGACGTGCCCAGCAGATGGAAATGTTCACAGCGTGGCTCGTTAGCGGTGCGGGCAACAAAGTCCGCCAGCGCCTCGGTGACATAGGCCACCATCGCCTCATAGGTCTCAGGCGTGACTTCCTCGCCGCCAAAGTGCTCAGCCAAAGTCACCACGCCCAAAGGCAACGAGGCCCAAAGCCGCACGCGCTCTTTCATCGCCTCAGGCACCATCATGCCTAAACCAGAGGCATGGCCCGGCCCAAGGTTCTTGCCACTGCCCAGCCAAACGATTTCCGACGAGCCGCCACCTATATCAAACAACAGGACGTTCTGCGCACGCTCATCAGCCAAAGCGGCACAGCCAGCGGCGGCCAAATGCGCTTCTGTCTCGCGATCAACGATTTCGAGATCGAGCCCCACCACTTGGCGGGCGCGCTCGATAAACTCAGCGCCATTTTCAGCAATGCGGCAGGCTTCTGTCGCAATCAACCGCGACCGCGTCACGTTCTTGGCCTGCATCTTATCGCGACAGACTTCCAACGCCGACAAAGTGCGGGCCATTGCCGCCTCGCTCAAGCGTCCAGAATGAGTCATGCCCTCGCCCAAGCGGACAATCCGCGAGAACGCATCGACAATACGAAAACCATCGGCAGACGGGCGCGCCACAAGCAGGCGACAATTGTTGGTGCCAAGATCAAGAGCAGCATAGGTCAGCAGCACGGAAGAGCGCTGGGCATTGGCCCCCGCTTTCTCAGCCGACTGCGATGTCGGATGCAAGACCGAGGCGCCTGCGCCACTCATCTCCATGCAAGCCCGTTCTTAGCAAGCCCGTCCATCAAAGCCCGACCTTCCCTAAACCCGCAGGCAAACTGCGGAAATTTTCATCACCATACCTGCGAGATAGGCATCGTGCCAAGGTTCAATTCAAATATCTTGACGCTGGCCCGCTGGCAGACACCGCGATTGACACCAGCTTTGCGCCCGACTCATCAATACTGCAAGCTCAAAGCTTAAACGTAAGTATTCATGAAGCTTGAGCTGAAGTATTGCTAATAAGATTCCATTAATAACAGTCTACTTTAAGGTAACAAAACGCAAAAGTTCCACGTATATTTATAATTTTATCAGAAAAACATGTGTCCTTTATAGCACAGCAATAATCAAGAGCAGTTAAGCTCAAGATAAGCTTGAGAGTTTCCTCTTTTTACTTAGCCAAGCCGGCAGTACTCATAGTGTGTGCTGAACGCACGATCTCACCCACACCTCGATGGCGATGTGCGGGGTACTCAAACGGAAACCTCGCTCCCGCGCTCGAAGCGCAAAAGAGTTACGGCGGGAAGCCATTTAAAGAAGGAAAAGGACGCAATGGTTAAGTCTATGATCCAAGCCAAACTCAAGGCTCTATTCCTCGGCACAGTTGCCGGAGCTGCTTTGATTGGCAGCGCAGCAGCCGCCGATCTGCCTTCCCGCAAAGAAGGTCCAGTCATCTTGCCACCACCAGTGTTCAACTGGAACGGCTTCTACGTCGGTGTGACGGCTGGCGGCATTAGCACAACGGTCCACACTGACCTTCACGATCTCGTGCCGCTCTCACAAACCACAACACACACCGGCTTTATTGGCGGCGGCACGCTCGGCTATAACTGGCAGTGGGGTACAACTGTTGTCGGTATCGAAGGCGATATCTCGGGCGTCGATAACAAGTCGAACTTTGACGACAACTTCCATCTGTTTGGCATTAACAACAAGACAGACGCTTTTGGCACCATCCGCGCCCGCGTCGGTCTCGCATTCGACCGCACTTTGATCTACGTGACGGGCGGTGTTGCGATTGCCAATCAGAAACACACCGTTGGCGTCTTGGATACAGGCTACAGCAACACCGATTACGCATTCATCTGGTCAAACGATAGCACACGCTATGGCCTCGTCGTCGGCTCTGGTCTTGAATATGCACTCTCCTCAAACTGGACCGCAAAGGCTGAATTTTTGTACACAGCCTTTGACGACAAGAGTGCATCTGGATCGTGCAACAGCGCCTATCTGGGCTGCGATGCGAGCACTTGGTACTACAGAGACGGCAATGGCGTGCAACGCTTCCTCAACAAGATCAACATCGGCTCAGGCAGCAGCAATGTGATCGGCCGCGTGGGTATCAACTACAAGTTCTAATCTGAACTTCTAGCACCATTTAGCCTCGCCGATGGGATGCGCCCCCAAGCATCTCACGGCGGGGCTTTTTTGATTCAAAATTGACTCAAATTTGTCGTCGGCGCTGTGCAAGCTTAATGCGTAAATCTATTCAGATAGTTAGATGCTTTTGGAGTATCAGCCATGTCTGCTTCGGGTTTAGAACCTGTCAGCGGGGTTGCATTCCGGGGCGCGGAGTCTACGAGTCGCGTTCCACAGTCTGCATATCCCACGCCCACTGCCACAGATGGGTCACCAAATAATGGGCCGCCCCACGGACCGCCCAAAGAGGGGCCGGCAAAGCCATCCAGCTCAAACGGGGCCTTCATCGGCTATTTGCAAGCGATGGTGGCAAGAGCCTTCGCCAGCGACCCTCCCCCTTCGGCACGCGCCGCAGCCCTGCTCAATAAGGGCATCAGCTCGCCAAGCTGGGCCGTGTTTCAGGCTTGGATCCAGATGCCCGGCACGCAGGCACAGACGCTTCAGCCCCAATCAACTCCAATGCCCCCCAACGCCGTATCCCCCGCGCAAAGCGCCTATCGGGCTCAGAGTGGCGACCTATAATCCACACTCTGACACCGCTTTCGATGCCAAGCTCGGTTGACAGCCGATACAGGACCGCCTAGAGCACTTTCCAAGCACGACGCAGATATTTTCTGCCGAGCGCCTGCGTCGATGAGACGTATTGGGGGATAGTTCAACGGTAGAACTACCGACTCTGACTCGGTCAATCTTGGTTCGAATCCAGGTCCCCCAGCCAATTTCCTAAAATAAAACCAGCCGATTATTTAGCTCGCCCAACAGCGGCCCTCGCCAAGTAGGCGTCGCTCTTCTGTGCCTTTAGCGATAGACGCTGACGCCTAAGTGATTATCGCCCGTCTTTTCAAATCGAACGATAAATCAGAACCGATATGTAACACCGGGCCGAATGGAGTGCGACGTAAGGTGATGATGCTCGGTAAAATTCAGATCAGGCGACGGCCAAATATTTATGATCGTGCCAAGAGCAGTATAGCGATACTCAACCTGCATATGCCAGTTGGTATCAAGTGCGTATTCGACGCCCGCACCAACCGTCCACCCAGCTCGTGACTTGTCGCCCACATAGGCACCATCGCTGTTCGAATAGTCATGATGAACGTTAGCCAGAGCAACACCTGCCGTCGCATAGCCTAGATAGCGATCAAAAATCACACCTAGACGCGCCCGAAGCGAGCCCTGAGCACGAATTAAAGCACGATAGTCCCAGGAGCCATCAGTTCCTGGATGCAAGGTCACTTTCTTTCCGTGCGTCGTGCTTTCGATATCAGTTTCCAGACCGAATACAATCAATCCCGACTGATAATTATAGCCAGTGTGGATGCCGCCAACAAAGGTCGAACCCGTACCCTTCGCGGGCTCGAAATAATTGGCGTCAATTCTGTCGAGCTCGCAGTAGGCATCAGTCAAGCCCTGCCAACCTGCCTGAGCGCCTACGTAAAAGCCTGCAAAATGAATCGTGGCAAGAACAGGAGTAAGAACAGGCGTAAGAACAGGAGCAGCAACCGAAGGAGAAATTCGCTCTGGAAAATCGGCAGCGACAGCAGCGGTAGAAAGCGCACAAATAACAGTGCCAACAAGAAATCTTTGCATCTTTGAAAAGCCAGTAACTAGAAATGAAAGACTCTAAAATACGAGATCTATTATCATATAAATCACAAAAAAATAATTTTGTGTTGAACATTGCTAATAAATTGCAGTCATTTCGTCACAATAGTCTTGCCCTAACGAGAGGTTACTGGCCCTCTTTGACTGCTTACTGAAACTGCCATTAGACCCCAGTGATCTGACTTAGCCCTAGCTCCGACAGAGATAATACGCGGCCGCGCTCAGCGGCTAAACGAACGATCCGCGCCTTAAATGGCGGCGGCATTTTACAATTTTGTCCCACCCTGCCATCGATGCGCGCACGCAAAAAAGCAGCCCGCACTAAGTACGGGCCGCCGTTGACGCGTGCTGTTAGCGATGAGCGGTTAGCGGTTAGCGGTAGACGCCGACGCCTACAAAATTATCGCCCATTTTTTCGATGTAGCTGGTCTTGCCTTCGATCTTTTTGGAGATCGGATTTGGCCATTGGTAATCGATCCAGCCCTTGCCGCTGGCGCTCTTGGCGATATCGATCATGCCCTGAATGAGCATTTTGCCGTCGTCGTCTTTCATATCAATGAGGTCTTTGCCCACCAGCGCAGCATTGGCGCCATGCGCCACAGTCACACCCTTGAGTGAGAACACGAAGGGATAGAGATCGCGGTCGGCATATTTCTTTTCGTTGATGGCCTTGAGCGTGCCGGCTGCGTCTTTGGCATAGTCTGCCTGAACTTGGGCGACCATTTTCACGGCTTCGTCTTTGCTACCAACATCGGCGGCATAGCTCTGGCTTGATCCGACGCACAGAGTGAACAGCAATCCATAAAATACTGATTTCATCAAAACATCTCCCCTCGATATGCCCCATCAGGCATCCGAGGGAAAATTAAAGGGCGAAGCTGGCGTGGCGCTGAAGGCCGCGCCAAACCTCAATAGATCCAGACGCGCTCGGGCGGAAATTCCAGCCAGTGCTGGCCGGGTGCTAACGGACCGTCATGATGGACGCGGACATTAACCCCCTCGCCCCGGAACAAATGCTCCCATGTATGGCCCAGAAACATGCTGGTCACGAGATCGAGCTGGATGCGATTGGTGCCACCCTCTGGGGCAAGTTTGACGCCTTCCAAGCGGATCACAGCCGAGCCTTGCTGGCCCACCCGCTCCACCCCGCAATGCGCCTGACCTTGCAGGACAACCGAGCCCGCCTTCAGGCTCGCTTTGCCACCCTCGCAAGCCGCAATCGCACCATCGACGCGATTGTTGGAACCCATGAACTCCGCAGTGAACAAGGTCTTGGGCGCATTATACATCTCTTGGGGCGTGCCAGATTGTTCAACCACACCGCCGTTGAGCAAGAGAATGCGATTGGCAATCGCCAAAGCTTCCGCCTGATCATGCGTGACCATAAGGGCTGCAAGATTTTCGCGCTCGATCAGCTCTTTCAAAAACGCACGCGCTTCTTCGCGCAATTTCGCATCGAGGTTGGACAAAGGCTCATCAAGCAGAACCACCTTTGGCCCATAGACCAGCGCGCGCGCAATCGCCACGCGCTGCTGCTGCCCGCCTGACAATTCATGCGGATAGCGATGGCCGAGTTTGCCAAGGCCCAGACTGTCGAGCGAGCGTTGCACCGATTGACGCTGCTCATCGGCACCGACACCGCGCAGCTTCAAACTATAGGCAACATTTTGCTCAACCGTGCGATGCGGCCAAAGCGCATAGGATTGGAACACAAAACCCATTTGCGTGTTGCGCAATTGGGCCCTCTTTAAATCATTTAAGGCATAAAGATTTTGGCCATTAAAAATCACCTGGCCTTCCTTGGGCGCGTCCAAAC
>CAIUDK010000133.1 GCA_903897875.1 uncultured Hyphomicrobiales bacterium | reverse complement strand
GCAAAGAATATCAAATGCTTGAGCTGCTTTCTCTGCGTAAGGGCACAACTCTCACGAAGGAAATGTTCCTGAATCATCTTTATGGTGGAATGGATGAGCCTGAGTTGAAGATCATCGACGTTTTCATCTGCAAGCTCCGTAAGAAGCTGGCAAATGCAAGCCAAGGTCGCAATTATATCGAAACGGTTTGGGGGCGCGGTTACGTGCTTCGCGAGCCTCTCGAGTCAGAAGATCGCATTACTGCCTAAGATTTTTCTGAGGCATTCTAAAAACCCCGCCCTTGTGGCGGGGTTTTTTATTGCCTTAAGAGCGCAATTCTTCAAATTGGGCCCAGATATGATGACGGTCGAAGGGCTTTAGCAACACATCGTCGGCCCCAATCGCACGGGCGCGAACGCGCTCTTCATCGCTGCAGTGCGATGTGCAGATCACGATTTTTATCTGCTTACCATTTGGGAGGCGGCGAACTTCACGGATGAAATCGGGCGAGTCTGTGCCAGGCAGGTTCCAATCGACGACAATGGCGTCGGGCAGGGCCATTTTACAGATTTCAATACCTTCCTCGCGTGTTGCCACTTGAGATGTTTGACAGCGCATACCTTCGAAAATGCGCCCCATCACTTTTCGAATAACCTCTGAGTCATCAACGACCAGAACGTGGCTCATCCCGAAAATCCCCTCGACCTCACACGATGGGCGTTGCTTCACGTTGCAAAGCAACCCGGACTGGGTGGTCAAAAAATGATCAAACAAATTCATTTCATCGCATGGCGACGAATTTCAAAGAGCTTAGCATTATCAGGTTAAAAAATTTGCTTCTATGCCGTCGCGTCTGTGTTGGTGGGGGCCAGCTCCGCTTGATGCGCCTCAAGGCGCACGCTTTCGGGAGATGTTTCGACAGAGAGGGACAGCCCTGCAGCCTGAGCCGTGAGGTAGGTGTAATAAACTTGGATGCCATGCGCATCGACATTGTCGTTTTCGGGCGTGCCGGCCAGCAGGCTTGGCACTGCATGCGCGAGGCGGGCATTAGTGCCGTTGGATTCAACGCGGATGATTTCCTTTTCGCCTTCACCCTCGACAGTGACCGTAATCACGCCGCCGCGCGGAATTGTTGCCGCGGCAATCAAGCAAAGATTGAGTATCAATTTCACTTTATTTTTTGGCATCAGCACGCGGGTCGCATTCCATTGAATTTTGGTGCGATCATCGCTGAGAAGAGAGCGCGCGACCTGTTCTGCATCGCCTGTATCAATCGATGCGCCAGCCGAACCGGCCGCACCAAAGGCCAAGCGGCAAAATTGCAGGCGGGCAGAGGCTGTGCGTGCGCTTTTTTTGATGAGGTCGATGGCGAAGGCGCGCATATCGGCATCCCGCTCGTCTTCCAGCACCTCAAGGCCATTCACAATGGCACCAACTGGGCTGATAACGTCATGGCACACACGCGAACACAAAAGAGCTGCGAGATCGAGGGCATCAAGCGCGAAAAGCGACATCGGATTGGTCCATTCAAAAACGCTCGAAAGAGCGGATGTGCAAAAAACGCTCGCAAGAGCGCGGATGTGATTGGGCGCTTGTGCGCCGTTTAACTCAACCGCTGGCCCGATGAGCGCCGAATCAGCGGATAAACGTAGAAAGCAACCTGCGTTAGATAGCCATCTGCCGCCACAAAGAAAAGTATGCAGGGATAGAGGTTAAAATAGTTTATTTTCTGCTTCAGGCGTGTGTTGGAAAGATTTCGTTAATCATCCTGCGACAAGGTTAAGAGCAGGGTGAATAGAATTTTTTGGGCCGCGCCATCTTGTGGCCAAGTTTCTATGAAGTCTAGGCAGAGTTACGGGACATCCGTTCCCGACAGTGAGGGTAATATGACGCTTCATTCGCGCAGAACAATTATCGGTGCTTTGGGCGCTGGTCTTGGAGCGACGGCGTCGGCCGGGTTGTCCTTGCCAGCTCTTGCTCAGTCAGCTCGCCCACAGAAGTTCACAACAAACGAATTGGTCGATAGCGGCCATAAGTTCTTTGGCACGATTTCACGCGGCCTAGCTCAAGCTGTCGAAGCGTCCGTTCGACGCTGGGGTCAGCCCAATGCTTATATCCTTGGCCAAGAAGCCAGCGGCGCTTTCTTTGCCGGCGCGCGTTACGGCGAAGGGACGATGTACACCCGCAATGCTGGCGATTTGCCAGTTTATTGGCAGGGTCCCTCACTTGGCTTTGATGCGGGTGCTGATGGTGACCGCACCATGATGCTGGTCTACAATCTGCCTGCTGTGAATGCGATTTTTAAGCGCTTTGGTGGCTTAGATGGGTCCGCCTATCTCGTGGGTGGCTTTGGTTTCACGGCTTTGACCGCGGATGATGTGGTTGTCGTTCCGATCCGTTCGGGCCTTGGTGCACGGTTGGGTGTCAATCTTGGGTATCTCAAGTTCACCACCTCTTCGACTTGGAATCCTTTCTGAAGACTTGGAATCCTTTCTGAAGATTTGGAATCCGTTCTGAAGACTCGATCTTAAGTGGGCTGAGATAAATCGAACGCTCGCGCTGATGCTTGAGGCCGCTTGGACTCGTTGCCGTGTCGTGGCATTGTGCCGCGCCGGTTTCGTGAATAGGTGGTCAGCTTGATCGAATTGATCCTTGTATTTCTTTTGGGTGCCCTAGCGTCGGGGCTTCTCATTTTGCTTTTTCTGCCAGCTCTTTGGGGGCGGGCGGTGCGTTTATCGACGCGTCGACTGGAAATGCAGCTTCCCTTGTCGATGAAAGAAATCATTGCCGAGCGTGACCAATTGCGCGCCGAATTTGCCGCGACCCAGAGACGTCTTGAACAAAAATTGACTGCTGTGGATGCCGACTATGCTCTGGCGCGGGGTAGTCTGGGCCAAGATCTGGCCAAACTTGTTCAGGCGGAAACTGCCGGGGCAGAGTTGCGCAAGCAGTTGAATGGTCTCGAGCAAGACTTGCAGATGCAAACGCGCTTGCGCCAAGAGGCGGAGGCGCGAATAGAGGCCATGACGATTGCCATGAATGAGGCAGCGACACTTGCGCTGCGTAAAGATCAGGACATTCAGGATTTGACGAGCAATTTGAACCAGTTGAAACAGACGCACCAATCGGAAGTCGCGGCCTTGAAGGTCGCCGAGGATCATGCGCAAACATTGGTCCGCACGATTGTGGAGCTTGAAGATCGGGTGAAAGCCGGCGCTGAGCTGGGCGACGATCAAGACAGCGCGTCCAATCGACAGACGCTGCGCCAGTCCATCAGCACGCTGGGAAAGGACATCCTAGGGCTGACACGCCAACTTGAGGCCGAGCAGGGCGGTACAGCCAAAGCTGCAGAGCATCTCATAGCCCTGCGCTCAAGGGCAGAGCGCGCCACTGGCAGCCACCAAGCAAAATAATGGAAAGGTTGGGGCTTCTGGGCGCCCTTTTCGTTATTCGTGAAGCGGCTGCTTGCGGACATGCCTTGCCATTGTTATAGAGACGTCATGCCGCTTGGCATCTGTGCGCTCCCTTCGTCTAGTGGCCTAGGACGTCGCCCTCTCACGGCGAAAACAGGGGTTCGACTCCCCTAGGGAGCACCAAAACATCCAGGCAACGCCTTATAGGGCGGCCAAGATGACGGTGCAGGCACAGATTTCCCGGTCATATCCAAATCATCCCGGCTTTAATGAAGACGCCAGCTGTGGCAAAACAGGCTAAGTTTGCCTCAATCCAGCATCTTGCGCTGCTGGTCGGGGCTGAAGGAGAATATGATGAGCCGCACCGTCTATGTCTTAAATGGCCCCAATCTCAATCTGCTTGGGAAGCGCGAGCCCGATATTTATGGGCATGAGACGCTCAATGATGTTGAGGCGGACTGTCGGCGCATTGGCGCGCAGCACAATATCGAGATCGTCTTTCGTCAGAGCAACGCCGAGCATGATCTGATCAACTGGATTCAAGAAGCGCGTGAGCAGGCCGATGGCATTGCGATCAATCCGGCTGCATACACACATACGTCGGTTGCTATACGTGACGCGTTGAGTGCCTGTGAATGCCCGATCATTGAAGTTCATATTTCAAACATTCACGCTCGCGAATCTTTCCGCCATCACTCTTATGTTTCGTCCATTGCGTCTGGCGTCATCGCAGGTTTTGGGACTCAAGGTTATCCAATAGCCTTAGAGCGTCTGGCTGTTTTGATGGATCAGGTCGCAAAATAGTGCGACGCAGGCATTGATCTAATATACCTACGATCAGATATATTTCTGATAAATAACATGATTTTTTATACGCGCGGCATTTGATGTTTTTCATTAGCCGTCTTTTATCTATACGGCCATGGAAGCCCGCCAATATTGAGAAAATTAATGGTGAGCTAACCTAAAGGAATGCAAACTAAGGCCATTCGAATGGGTCAATGACAATGGTTTCGCGCTCATCAATTATTTTACTCGCAAATAGGGATCCACGTCCCCTTGCGCCCATCAGCGAGAGTGTGCCGCCGCCGCTCTTGCCTATTGGTGGCAAGCCTATTATCGGCCATTTGCTTGAGCTCATTCAGAAGATGGGAACGCCAAATATTTCGATTGTTGTTCATGGCAGCGATCAGTTGACGCAGGCCTTTATCCAAAAGAATTGGACCAACATTGCAATTGTCAAAGAGCCGATTACTTTTTCTGAGCGAGCTTCGCTCGTTATCCGTGCGGATGTGGTGCCTCCACTTGCGAAGACAGAAAAGTTATTAGCTGACATTGGAAAAGATTTGGCACCCCTCGTCGAGGACGATGACTTTGGCCTTTGGTTTGTGCGCGCCGGCAAGCGGGTTCCAAATTATATTGATCTCGAAAAAGATTTTGTCGGCGATGATCGGTTGTTGCCGAACCTCCATTCTTATATGCGCGTGGCTTTTGCGGCCGCGATAGGCGCTTTGCCTGAAATTGAAACATTGGCTCGCCTAGATGTGTTTGGACATCCGGCGCGCGTGTTGACAAAGTGCCGGCCAGGTGTGGGGGGGGCAATCGGTCTTGGTGCCTTTATCGATCGCGATGTCGTGCTTGGCGAGCGGGTGATTGTTGGCGAGGGAGCCATGATTGGCGCGCGCAGTCATTTGGAGAGCACAATTGTGTTGCCCGGAAGTTTGGTAACGCCCGACAGCAATTTACGAAAATGCATCGTGAGCCCTGAATGGGTCTTTGAGCTTGAAGGCGGCCATGCCCAGCGACTATGCCGCCATCAGAGGTATGAAGAATGTGCCTGATCCGCTAAGTCGTCCCAACGGATCGCCTTGGCTATTTTATTCGCTGCTGGATGATGTTGAAGTCATTTGATGGAGTGGAGTGCCTCAAAATTAGGCATTTCGCTCTTTCGCCGGGCTATCAAGTTAAATCTTGCAACACTAAGCTCTGATTCTGCAGGGTTGGCGGCTGGTATACCGCTTGCTTTGCTAACCACATGTTATTGACGGCAGATGGGAAAGAGGGGTCGCGTGACCATTCCAGCGATCTTCGATGAGATGACGAGGGCCGATCTTTCGGCGCGTGATGTTTACAAGCGGGTCAATCAATGGCTGGCCGAGGCTCCGCCTGAGCTTCTGGCTTCGCGCCGTTCGCAGGCCGAGCTCATGTTCCGCCGGATTGGCATCACTTTCGCGGTTTATGGCGACAAGGATTCCACCGAGCGGTTGATCCCTTTTGATATCGTGCCGCGGTTGATTGCCCGGTCTGAATGGACCCGTCTTGAGGCTGGCCTGATTCAGCGCGTGAAAGCCCTGAATATGTTTCTGGCCGATTTGTATGGTGCGCGAGAAATTCTCCGCGCCGGAATTGTGCCCTCCGATATTGTGCTTCGCAATCAGCACTTCCGTCCTGAAATGGCAGGTT
>CAIUDK010000132.1 GCA_903897875.1 uncultured Hyphomicrobiales bacterium | reverse complement strand
GAAGGGAACATTATGACGACCGAGGCTGGCAAAGGGCTCACATATGCGGATGCAGGCGTCAACATTGACGCGGGCAATGCCATGGTTGAGGACATCAAGCCTTTGGTGCGCGCCACGCGACGCCCCGGCGCAGATGCCGAGATCGGTGGCTTTGGTGGTTTGTTCGACCTCAAAGCGGCTGGCTTCAAAGACCCCATTCTGGTCGCCGCCAATGATGGCGTGGGCACCAAGGTCAAAATCGCTATTGAAAGCGGCATTCACCACACGGTCGGCATCGATCTCGTGGCCATGTGCGTCAACGATTTGATCGTGCAAGGCGCTGAGCCTTTGTTCTTCCTCGACTATTACGCCACTGGCCGGTTGGAGCCCAAGACGGGCGCCGCCATCGTCAAGGGCATTGCCGCTGGCTGCATCGAGTCTGGCTGCGCGCTGATTGGCGGCGAGACTGCCGAAATGCCCGGCGTCTATAGCGGCAATGATTATGATCTGGCGGGATTCGCGGTTGGCGCTGCCGAGCGTGGCCGCCTATTGCCGCGCGGCGATGTTGTGCCCCGCGATGTCGTCTTTGGCCTGCCCTCCTCTGGCGTTCATTCGAATGGCTTTTCGCTGGTGCGCCGCATTGTCGCCAAATCCGGCCTTGGCTGGGATGCGCCCGCCCCCTTCTCGAATGGTCAAACCCTCGCCGAGGCTTTGCTGACGCCGACCCGCATTTATGTGAAGTCCCTGCTGGCCGCCATTGCTGCTTGCTCGGGCATCAAGGCGCTGGCCCATATCACCGGCGGCGGCTTTCCTGACAATATTCCCCGCGTTCTGCCTGATGGCGTGGGCGTGGCGCTTGATCTGCCAAAAATCCCTGTGCTTCCCGTCTTCCAATGGCTGGCAAGTGTCGGTGGCGTGGCCGAATTGGAAATGCTGCGCACGTTCAACTGCGGCATTGGCATGATTGTGGTCGCCGAAGCCGCGCGCGCTGATGAAGTTGAAGCCGCTCTCAAAGCGCAGGGCGAACATCCGGTTCGTTTGGGCGAGGCTGTGGCTTGGACTGAAGGCAAGGGCGAGCGCGTCGCGCGGCGTGGAAAACTCGACCTGTGAGCGCCAACACCGCTCCGCATCGCAAACGCACGGCCGTTCTGATTTCCGGCCGCGGCTCCAACATGGTCAGCCTCATCAAAGCGGCTGCGTCCAAAAGCTTTCCCGCTGAAATCGCACTCGTTCTATCCAACCGCCCCGACGCACAGGGCTTGGTGACGGCGAAGGATGCGGGCATCGCCACGGCTGCGATTGATCACAAACTCTATCCCGACCGCGAAAGTTTTGAGCGCGCGCTGCAAGCCCTGCTGGTTGAGCACAATATTGAGCTGATCTGCCTAGCGGGTTTTATGCGCGTGTTGACCGCATGGTTCGTGGGCCAATGGTCCGGACGTCTCATCAACATCCACCCCGCTTTGCTGCCGTCCTATCGCGGACTGCATACGCATGACCGCGCACTGGCCGATGGCGTCAAAATCCACGGCTGCACCGTGCATTTCGTTGTGCCGGCGATGGATGAAGGCCCGATTATCGCGCAAGCCGCAGTGGCCGTGCGCGATGACGACACGAGCGCCACATTGGGCGCACGCGTGTTAGAGCAAGAACATGTGATTTACCCAATGGCATTGGGCATTGTGGCCGCTGGTCAATTCAGCACTGAGGGCAACCGTGTCGCCCTCACCACACAATGGCAAGCACCGCAGGCGCTGGTTGCGCCCGCGGTCAAATCATAGATTAGCCATTCACTTTGCAGGTTTTCATCAGCTCGCGCGCCTTTGGCTGTGCGGCCTCAGAGAAGCGGCCAGTGGCACGCAGAACGTCGAAATCATCAGCCGAGAGCTTCTTTGACAGGCCGTTGACATAGCAGCCGCACCGACGAGGCGCGCGCGCTTTATTTTCAACAACGCCAACGCAGAGTTCCTGCAGACGATCTCTAATTTCCTTATTATTCGGCACATGGTCGAACCCCGACGGATAACCCGGCGCTTTTCCGCCCGCCAACACGGGGCCACTTGCAAAGCTCAAAACAATCAATACAGCAGAAGCCAAACGTAACATTGTGCAATCCCTCATCTATTCATTCTATGTGGCCTAAATGGGCCCTGATTCCAAGTCAGAAATAAGATGCCAAACCTAAAATGAAGCCTAGGCTGGCGCAATCCATACATGATTGTCGTGGAAGGCTGCGCCACCAAAGGGCGCCACAGAATCCGACCCCGTCAGTGTATTGATGCCCAACCCATTTTCAAAGGCATGATTGGGCCAAAGCCCTTCAGAAATCAGCACGCCGCGCTGTAGGCCATCAAAAATTTCGGCATGAAGCACAATCTGCCCGCGCTTATTGCCCATGCGGACACGCGCGCCATCGGCAATGCCGTGGGCGTGGGCATCATCACGATGAATCTTCACTGTGGGACGCCCTTCGCGCGCAACCGACGATGGCGTTTCATTGAAGGTGGAATTGAGAAAACTGCGCGCTGGGCTGGTCGCCAAACGGAAGGGATGATCCGCGTCAACAGATTCATTGGCAGCCCAATGATCGGGGAAGGAGGGCATATTTTCCGCCTGCCCGCGCATGCCATAATTTTTCACCGGCACTTTGGACCAATCGACGCGGAAGTGAAACTTCTTATCGGGCCACGCAAAACCATTGATGTAATGCGACGTTTCAAAATCTGGCTGCACATCGCGCCAATTGTCGTCATCGAGTGTGGCCACACCACCCCAACCGGATTCATGCATGGCGGAATCGATCAATGCGCGCGGTGTCATTTGAAAGCCCAGATGCGGCGCGTGCAACAATTGCGCAAGCGCGCTAATCACATCATGATTGCTGCGACATTCGCCGGGCGCATCGATTATCTTTTTGCCCAATTGAATATATTGATGGCCGCTGCCCGTGTAGACATCATCATGTTCTAAAAACATTGTGGCTGGCAAAACAATGTCCGCAATCATCGCCGTTTCGGTCATGAATTGCTCATGCACAGCCACAAACAAATCCTCACGCGCAAAGCCTTGACGCACGCGTGTTTGATCTGGATTGACGCACATGGGATTGGTGTTTTGAATGAGCATGGCCTTGACGTGCGGACCATCTTTCAACGCCACTTCATTGCCGCATAAAATCTCACCCAATTGCGTTTGGTCCAACACGCGCACATCAGAGTCGATGCTCTCTGTGCCGTCAATCAGCTTTTGCTTCCAATTATAAACCGCGCCATTGTTATAAAACGCGCCACCGCCCTCATAGAGCCATGCGCCTGTAACCGCGGCAATGCACGAGGCGGCGTGCATATTCACGGCGCCATTGCGTTGGCGCGAAAAGCCATAGCCCAAGCGGAAAAACGTTTTCTTATTGGCACCAATCAAATGCGCAAAGGCTTCAATTTCTGCAACACTCAAGCCGGTAATGTCAGACGCCCATTCTGGAGTGCGCGTCGCCAAATGCGCTTGCAATTCGTGGGGCGCATCGGTGTAGCGCTCCAGATAATCCCAATCGGCCAGACCATCCCGAAACAAAACATGCATGACGGCGCAAGCCAGCGCGCCATCCGTGCCGGGACGCAAACAGAGTGCGAGATCGGCCTGTTCCATTGTGGCATTGCGATAAATATCAATCACAACAATTTTGGCACCACGCTCTTTGCGCGCACGTGCCGCATGGGTCATCACATTGACTTGTGTCGCAACCGCATTGGTGCCCCACAACACAACGCAATCAGACTTTGCAATTTCACGCGGATCGGGACCAGACAAACGCCCTGTGCCAGCAGTAAAACCGGGGGCTGCAATGGCCGTGCAAATGGTGCCAAAAAAGCGCGAATATTTTTTCACATGCGTGAGGCGATTGATGCCATCACGCATCACGCGGCCCATCGTGCCCGCATAATAATAAGGCCAGACAGATTCCGCGCCAAATTCATTTTCCGCGGCGTTGAATTGCGTGACGATTGTTTTGAGCGCTTCGTCCCATGAAATGCGCGTAAATTCGCCAGAGCCTTTTGGCCCCGTGCGCTTCAGCGGATAGAGCAAACGCTCGGCATGATGAATGCGCTCGGCATAGCGCGCAACTTTGGCGCAGATGACTCCGGCTGTGTAGGTCTGGCCCTTGGCACCATAGATGCGCCCAATCGTTTTGCCATCAATCACCTCAACATCCAGCGCACAGGCGGAGGGGCAATCATGGGGACATGTGGACGCGTGACGGGTGATGCTGGGCGCAGACATAGTGGGAGCTTTCAACAAAAAGGGCAGCCCTAGGGCTGCCCAATATTTGCTTAATTGAGTTTGAACTCAACCAAAATTAGCCAACCAGCTCATTGCCAGCAAACCATTGTGCGATTTCGAGAGCAGCTGTCTCAGGTGCATCCGAACCGTGAACCGAGTTCTCACCCATGTTCAGCGCGAATTCCTTGCGGATCGTGCCAGCATCGGCCTTCTCTGGGTTGGTAGCGCCCATCACATCGCGGTAACGCTTGATGGCATCGTCGCCTTCGAGAACCTGCACGACCACTGGGCCAGCAGTCATCTGCTCGACGAGCTCGCCAAAGAAGGGACGCTCTTTGTGAACGCCATAGAATGTCTCAGCCTGGCCGCGTGTCATGTGGACGCGCTTCTGGGCGATGATGCGCAGGCCAGCGGCCTCAATCTTGGCATTCACGGCGCCAGTAAGGTTGCGGCGGGTAACATCGGGCTTAAGGATCGAAAAAGTGCGCTGAATCGCCATTGTGGGGCTGTCTCTTTAGTTTCAAGGAAAGATGGCCGCTTATAGCTGTGCCGCGGGTTGGGGGCAAGTCGGAGACGGCGAAGGCCGCTCGTGGCTAAAAGAATTGCCAAAACCAATCATTACTCGTAACTTCATCGTCAATCCCAATTCACCCCCGGCGCACCCCATGAACCTCCGCGATCTCCGTTATGTCATCGCTGTTGCCGAGCTTGGCCATTTTGGTAAGGCGGCTTTGGCTTGCCACATCAGCCAGCCGACCTTGAGCGGCCAGATCCTGAAGCTTGAGGAGGAGCTGGGCGTTGCGATCTTTGAGCGGGTTGGCAAATCTGTGCGCACGACTGCTGTGGGGGCGCAGATTTTGGCTCATGCGCGGCGCTGCGTGGCCGCTGCGACCGATATTACCGTCAGCGCCAAAGCGCATCAGGATCCGCTGGCTGGGCCTTTGCGCATTGGCGTTATCCCCACGCTCGCGCCCTATCTGATGCCCCATGTTTTGCCCAGCGGTGCCAAGTACCTGCCCTCAGCGCCCCTGATGCTGGTGGAGGATCTGACAGGAAACCTCTTGCCCTTGCTGCTCAATGGCGAGCTGGACGGCGCTTTGATTGCCACCGACCCCGCCAATGATCGCCTCATAGACGCGCATTTGTTCGATGAGCCGTTTTGGCTCGTGATGCCTGAGGACCATGCTATGGCCAAGCGCAAAACCATTGTTGTGTCTGACATCGACCCCAGCACGCTTTTGCTGCTCACCGATGGCCATTGCTTGCGCGATCAGGCGCTCGATATGTGCAGCCATCCGGAGGTCAACATGATTGGCAGCGCCGATGTGCGCGCCACCAGCCTTGAGACTTTGCTGCATCTGACCGTCGCCAATTACGGCGTCACGCTTGTGCCGCAGCTCGCGGTCGACCGCTGGCGCGCCCTCACGGATAAGCTTGTGGCAAAGCCGATCAGCGGCAGCCGCGCCTCACGCCGTGTGCGCCTCGTCTACCGCCGCGACATGCCGCGCCACCAAGCTTTGGAGGCGCTGGCCAAGATTGTGCGCGACTGTGTGCCTGACAGCGTGGGGATTTTGACAGCCCCCTTGTCTTAAGCACCTCAAGCCTTTATCGCCTTAAACTCAACTTGCAGCGCATATCTTCACAGCGGATCATTTTTGCTCTGCGTAACACCATGGCACAATGATTCACTTCAACGACATCACCTATCGCATCGGACCGCGCGTTCTGTTCGACAAAGCCACCGTGGCTTTGCCAGACAATGCGCGCGTTGGTTTTGTGGGTCGCAATGGCGCTGGCAAGACGACGTTGTTCCGCATGATCTCGGGTGAATTGTCGAGCGATGATGGCTCCATT
>CAIUDK010000131.1 GCA_903897875.1 uncultured Hyphomicrobiales bacterium | reverse complement strand
CAAGAAAATACTTGGGTATGAATTTTCCGAGATCCAACGAAAACAGCAGCGCAAATAAATGCCTAACACTAGCGCAACAAGCATAGACATTTTCAGGCGCGGAATGCGTGGTTTGTTTGGCAATGCGTGGGTTCCATATATGTATCTTGGATTTGATGGAAAGAATTGGAGCGAATGGAGTGTCTAACACCAGCGCCAGCGGCGGATACCTTCAACCAAGCTTTCCTCCAAGCGTCAGTTTTGGAGATGAACTTGTTGACTTTCTGCAAGCCTGGGCTGTTGGCATCACCAATTATCCGACAGACAAAGTGCGCCCCCGTTGGCAGCCTGAGCCTGCAAATATTCCAGACGGCGACTGGATGGCTTTCGGCATCATGAGCAAAGAGTCTGATCCGTTCATTTACACAGAACAATCCGACGCACTCACGACCATAGTAGTGCGCAATGAAACGCTGCACTTGATGGCATCATTTTATGGCCCGAATGCCGATAGTTACGCTTCCGCGCTCCGAGACGGGATGCAAATTCAGCAAAACCTTGAGCCGCTATCGTTAAACAATATGGGATTGGTTGGTAGTGGAGACACGACTACGCTTCCTGAATTGATCAAAGAAATCTGGTTGTTTCGTGTTGATCTTCCATTCTCGATAAAGCGTGAAGTGATCAGAAACTACAACGTTGAAACGCTGTTGAGCGCGAAGGCAGTTTTGGACAATGAAAATTACCTCACAAACATTGCAACAGGATAAGGAACCAATATGACTACGCCCGCCCTGCCTATTTCCCGACTGGTGAATGTCTCAGTCAATTTGGCTCCTCTGCCTGCGCAGATGCAAAATATCAGCACGATGCTCGTTCTTGGCTCTTCCGAAATCGTCGATGTGGTTGAACGCTATCGCAGTTATGCCGGCATCGCAGCAGTTGCTGCCGACTTTGGGACGGGTGCACCAGAGTATCTTGCCGCGCTGCTTTGGTTTGAACAGTCACCGCAACCGACATCGTTGCTGATCGGGCGTTGGGCGCAAACTGGAACGCACGGAAATCTTAAGTGCGCTCCTCTCCCTGCCGCAAGCCAACTTACCGCGACTTGGACGGCAATCACTACAGGCTCGTTCCACGTTTCGTTGAACGGCACCGGACACGACATCACAGGCCTCGATTTCCACCTTCAGACCAATCTGAATGGCGTGGCTTCTGTTGTCCAAACTGCGCTCGCAACGGCGTTAACCGGCACGACCTGTGTGTGGAATGCTAACTATTCCCGCTTTGAGATTAAGACAGTGCTCACAGGCGTTGGTTCAACTGTTAGCTTCCTGACTGCTGCCAGTTCGGGCGCAGACATTTCTACCTTGATGGCCGGTCTTGCGTCGTCTTCCGGCGCTTATACGGCTGACGGCATTGCTGCCGAGTCTGCTCTTTCAGCTGCGACTTTGTTTGATACCAATTTCGGACAAAGCTGGTATGCCCTGATGATCATCGGTGCCGCTAATTCTGATCATACTGCGGTTGCCGGCTACATTGAAGCTGCCAATAATAAGCACATTTATGGTGTGACGACTCAAGAAGCAGGTGTCCTTACGTCCAATGACACCACCAATGCCGCCTATCTGCTGAAGCAGCTCGGCTACAAGCGTACGGCGATACAGTACAGCAGCTCCAACGTCTACGCTGTTGCCTCTCTGTTGGCGAGGATTCTGACGACGAACTACAACGGAAACAGCACAGTCATCACGCTGATGTATAAGCAGGAACCGGGCATTGTCCCTGAAACGCTGAACGCTACTCAAATCGCTAATCTGGAAGCCTTCAATTGCAATGTCTTCATTGCGTACAACAACAACACTGCAATCATTGAGTCTGGTGTAACCAGTTCCGGGCTATTCCTGGACATCGTCACCGGGACTGATTGGCTTGCTCTGGACATCCAGCTGAACCTGTACAATCTACTGTATACCAGCACAACGAAGATCCCACAAACGGACGCAGGAAACAATATGCTGACCAACACCGTCGAGGCTGTATGCTCACAGGCGGTGACGAATGGCCTTTTGGCTCCTGGTGTGTGGACATCGGGCGGCTTTGGTTCTTTGAGCATGGGTGACTTTTTGCCGAAAGGCTTCTATGTTTACGCCCCTCCGATTGCATCGCAAAATTCCGCCGATCGCGCCGCTCGAAAATCTGTTCCGATTCAAGTGGCAGCAAAATTGGCTGGAGCAATCCACACCGTGAATGTGCTAATCAACGTCAACCAATAAGGATCAATCATGGCAACATACAGCTTCCTCGATGTAAACTGCGCTATGACTGGCCCTGGTGGAGCAGTCAATCTCGGCGTCGGCGCAAGCAATGCTGAAGAAGGTATTACCATCACTCCGACCGAAGACATCGACACCATGACCATCGGCGCTGATGGCTCTCCGATGCATTCTCTGCACGCCGACAAGTCTGGCAGCGTGAGCGTGCGCCTGCTGAAGACTTCTCCTGTGAACCAAAAGTTGTCGCAGATGTATGCCTTTCAGACCGCCAGCGGCGCAAATCACGGACAAAATACAATCAGCTTGTCGAATGCGCATACAGGCGATGTGATTACCTGCCAGGTCGTTGCCTTCAAACGCGCGCCTGATTTGAACTTTGCCAAAGAGGGCGGGTTTAACGACTGGATCTTCAATGCCGGAATCATTGACCGTACCCTGGGCGGTACAGCATGAACTTGACTATCAACGGCATCGCCTATTCGACGACTGCCAAGTTGGATGCCTTCACCCAACTTCATGTTGCTCGGAAGTTGGGTGCAGCCCTCCCGGTCGTCGACGGTTTGGTGCGTCAGGAAAATGCCGGCAAGGACAAAACTCTTCTGTCTTTGCTGATGCTTTCGAACATCTCCGATGCTGATGCCGATTTTGTCGTCAAAAAATGCCTTGGCGTTGTGGTGCGTAATTCCGGAAATCAGCCGGCAAAAATCCAGACGCCTTCTGGAGAATTGATGTTTGATGACATATCCCTGGCAGCCGTTCTAGACTTGGCCGTCGCAGTAATTGAGGAGAATCTCGGCGATTTTTTTCGTACCAGCCTCGGTCGTTTGGCACAGGAAGAGGCTCAGACTTAGTCACAATGGCCAGTCAGGAGGACTGGTTGATGCGTCCTGTCTTGCGTGGTTTGTGCCGGTACGAATCTTTGCTGAATGGCGGTCTCTCACTCATCGACTTTGTTAAGATGAATGAGGCCCTGGATGTGGAAACCGAAAATCAAATAAGGACGAAAGAGTAATGGCAGGCTCAGCCGAAATTCTTCAGGAATATCTGGTCAAGCTCGGTCATTCCCGGATTGCAACAATCGCGGGCGACTTAAATACTCAGGCCGGTGAGGCAAGGGTTGAAGGGTATATGCAGGCGATGTCCAAATATGGCCTGGCT
>CAIUDK010000130.1 GCA_903897875.1 uncultured Hyphomicrobiales bacterium | reverse complement strand
CTGTGCGCGCAACATTCATGGCATTGCCAAAGCCATGGTCGGCATCGATCAGCAAAGGCAGCGCGCAGGCTTGCGACATGCGACGCGTGAGATCTGCCAATTCACTCAAAGTCAGCACAACAATATCGGGCGCGCCCAGCGTAGCATAAGACGCAATTGAACCGGCGACCATTCCAAATTCAAAATTGAGATCATAAGCGATGCGTGCCGAGACCGGATCATAAACAGACGCGGGGTAGATGCACGTCTCTCCAACTAGACAGTCCCGAAACTTCAACCGACGTTGCTGCCACTTCATGCGTTTTCCCGTTTCTGCAATTTTATCATTCTTGCCATTTTTGAAGCTCAAAGCTTATGCGCTCTGCTCTGTGGTTACCTTCATATCATAACTTACAAAATCACAAGAGACGCTGCAGCTTGTTTAACAAAAAAACTCCGAATTCTCCTCTTACGTCAAGATCTGCGACGCATACGGCGCAGGCTTTTTCTACATCCCCGGCACTGACACATGCGTCAAGCTCGGTGGACGTGTTCGCGCTGATTACGCCTACACACCTGCTCAGAATGCAGTGACACAGAAGTACACAGCTGCAACAACAGCTTCTACAGTTGCAAAGCAGGGCTATGATCTTGCTGCTGCAGCTTCCAAGTGGGGCAGTTCAGCTCTTCTGGGCGCTTCAGAATCAACGCAGGGCTATGAAGCTCGCGGCCGCATCGATGTTGATGCCCGCACACAGACAGCCTACGGCACATTGCAGTCCGTTGCTCAGCTCCGCCTGACCAACGCAACTGGCATTCTGTCTCAGGTTGGTGTTGACGCTAAGTCAGCAACAACTTCACAGGTTGAGCGCGCTTACATCCGCTTTGCTGGCTTCACAGCTGGTCGTTCAAGCGAAATCACAGCCTTCATGCCTTCAAACGCACTGGGCTTTGGTGGTCACTGGGCTTCATACTCCAACGGCGTAGCACAGTTGGCTTACACCGCTGTTCTCGGCGGCGGTTTGTCAGCTACAGTTGGCATCGAAGATCCATCTGACTTCAGCAACGTTGCTGTTGGCCAGAATGGCATCGGCGGCGCTTACGCTGCAGCAAGCCAGACAACTTCTGGCTACCGCATGAGCAAGTTGCCAGTAATCGCTGGTAACGTGACCTTCGAACAGGGTTGGGGTTCGGTTGGCGTTGCAGCCTCTGCAATCCAAAACAACTTCATCGCAGCTGATGGTTCGAGCCTTACTAACGTTACAACAAACGCAACAAAGACAGGCTACTCAGTTACCGGTAACTTGAAGCTCAACCTCCCAGCTCTTGGCGCTGGCGATCAGTTGTGGTTGACTGTTGGTTACTCAGACGGCTTCAACGACCAGACGATCGGCTGGGGTAACTTCAAGTCATCCGACACGAAGAACCTTGTTGGCGGTCTTCAGTACACACAGGCTAGCTTCTACGCCTGGGGCGTAAATGCTGCTGGTACAGCACAGGCAACAACTGCTGCTGGTACAGCTGCAGCAACTGCCTTTGACCACATGGTTACTGAGCAGACTAAGGCTTTCAATGTTGCTGGCGTCTTGCAGCACTATTGGACTGCTGAATGGCGTTCGAACTTGATGGCTTCTTATGCCGCAACGAATCCAGGTTCGTTCACAAAGGCACAGAGCTTCGCTCAGGGTGGCCTTGCTAAGCAGCAGTTCTCGACAGTGGCAGCAAACTTGATCTGGTCTCCTGCAAAGGGCTTCGATATCGGTCTTGAAGCACAATATCAGAACGTTCACACAGACTTGAACGTAGCTGACGTTGCTGGTGCCGCACTTGGCACAACTGGCTACCTCGTGAAGGCTTCAACAAGCAACTGGGGCACACGCCTCCGCCTCGAGCGCAACTTCTAGTCTGATCTAACGATCGATTAGTTAGTCGCTTTAAGAGCCCCGGCATGAAAATGCCGGGGTTTTTTGTTGTCTGAATGAGTGTCAGTGTCAGCTGATTAGCCACCTTGTCATCCCGGACAAGCGAAGCGCAGATCCGGGATCCAGAAGTCAAAGGCTGCGACGGTTGACTACGCCCGCTCCTGCTTCAAAAATGCATCCAAGGCGGGGATCAGCGCGTCGTCGTTGAACAAAAGTGCCCGCTTGGCTTCCAATTGCGCGCGCATGGCCTTCCTGCTCTCCGGATTCTGTCCCAAATCCACAGCGCGACGGATGTAATCTTCCACGTCCACGGCCACGGCATCATCCATGCCCATACGTCGCAGCATCGCCGAACTGTGACGCCCGCGCATAAATTCGCCCTCCAGCGTCACGGTAGGACAAGCCGCCTCAATCGCTTGCACGGTCGTATTGCCGCCAGACCAGCCAAGCGAATCCAAATTCACATCCAGCAACGTAAACAAATGGCGAAATTGCGCGCCGGTGACGCGCGGAATGAAGCGAACATAGTCGCGCGCATCGAGCCCGTGGGCCGCAAACGCTTTGGTCAAGCGCGCCCGCAGACCATTGGTCATCTGCGCGCTGCCGCCATCAATGAAGATGAAATAGGCTGATGGCACAGCTTTGGCGATTTGCACAAACACATCGTCATAGCGCGGCAAATATTTGAACAGAGATTGCAAGGACCCATAGATCACGCGATCTTTTGGCAGCTTCAAATCTGGCGCTTTGTCTTTGCGCGGACTATCCCCCGGCGTCAAATACAACGCCAAATTGGGCAACCTGATCAGCTTTTCCAAATAATGATCTTGCGCGTTCGCCGGCTCCATCAAATCGCTGGAGAGATAATAATCCATATTCGCGCCAGCTGACGTGACGGGATGTCCCCATCCGGTAAACTGCACCGGGGCCAAACGGAATTGCGACAAGATACGGCTTTCCGCCGTCATGCCAATGGCTGGCAGCATCAAAGCGTCCAGCTGATCGGCCTGAATAATATCCAGCGTGTCGCGATATGTTTTTGCCTCGAACGGCAGCTGCCGAAACGTGCCCAAAGCTTTGAACTTAGCGGTCAATTCATCCGCAATGACATTGAACGCATAGACATAAAATTCGTACTCACCCTTGGGCAGGCGCGAGAGCCAATGATAGGCCCAATTGGCCCCATTGTGGTCATACAGATGCGATGAGGCGAGCCCGATGCGGATGGGTTTTTTGCTGTCCTGCGCGCGCAGACTGTCGTCAGGCGCAACATTGAAAATCACCTGCAAAATCAATGACCAACGCGCGGCGCTGGCTTTCTCATTGGCCTGCTGATAGGCCCAATAAAAGCCCGTGATTTGGAAGACAATTTCCGTCAAAATCGCCGTCTCGTCAGGCTCTAGCGGACACATCGCCTTCAGGCGCGCCAGCAAATCATCAAGCCGAGCGAGCAGATCGGCGCGTGTGTCTTGCACCTGCGTGTCGGTTTCAAACACCGCTGGCACATTGTTGACGGCAAAAAGATCGCGCGCAAATTGCACAAACGCAGCGCGATTGCGCATATCAGCGGCGGCGCGGCCCTCTATATAAATGTTGAACGACGACCAAGCCTCGTCCATCCGCCCTGCCGCAATACAATTGGCGGCCTTGGGCAGGCCCAGCTCGGTGAGCTTTGGGTCAATGGTGAGCGCGCGACTAAAGGCGGCTACCGCTTCGTCATATTCATTCAGCGTCACATGAAGAATCGCGCGATTGATCCATGCGTTCGTGTTGCTCGGCTCAACTGCAATGACCTTATCAAAGCTTGCTCTGGCCAGATCGGGCTGGCTCTTGCGCCGTTGAATATCGCCCATGCCCAAAAGCGCGGTTGCGAGCGTCGGCTTGATGTCGAGCGCGCGCGCAAAGCAGCGTAACGCATCGTCATCCAACTTCATCGCCAGCAACGCATGGCCCAAACTTTCCCACGCACCTTCCAGCTGCGGGTTCAAAGCGGTGGCTTGACGAAACGATGTCACCGCCGCGTTCAACTCGCCGCGTGCGTTGAGAATATTGCCAATGCCCTGATGCGCGCCGGCGAGTTTGGAGCCGTGCTTAAGGGCGTAAGTATAATCGGCCATCGCGTCATCAAGCCGCTTCAGCTTAAATTTGGCATTGCCGCGATTCACAACAAAATCAATGCGCTCGGGCGCAAGGCGGATGGCGTTTTCAAACGCGGCCAGCGCCTCTTCATATTGCGCAAGGTCATAGAGGCAATTGCCGCAGCTCATCTGCACTTCAGCCTCATTGGGCTGGGCTTGGGCAATGGCGGCAAAGACGTCCAGCGCCTCTTGCATCCGGCCCAGATCCCGCAACGCCAACCCGCGATTGTATTGGGCCGAGCCGTAATTTTTGTCGGCGCTCAGGGCCTTATCGAACATCATCAGCGCGTCTTTGGGGCGCTTGAGCTCCAGCAGCAACACGCCGCGATTGCTCAGCAAGGACGCATGCATTGGGCGCAAAGCGCTGGCTTGGGCCAAAACCTTGTCGGCCTCCACAAGCCGCCCGCTTTGCAGCAGCAAAATGCCAAGCAGATGGCAGGCGTCGAAATGGCGCGGAGTTTTGGCCAAAATGCCGCGCAAAGCCTGCTCAGCCTGCGGCCCTTGGCCCTGCTGAAACAGCCCCAAAGCGGCGGCGTAAAGATCATCCCCGGCCTGTGAAGTCACCCGTCTCTCCGCCCAACGCGTTCAGGCGCAACGCGCCCCATATTTGGCGCTGTGCGCACCCTTGTGGCTGGCAAAGGATAACCTCGGCCTTAAAAAGTCAATTCTGCTCGAAACGAACGGTGAATCAAGGCCCCTTCGACCTTGCGTCGGGCCGCTGGCCGCGGTAACCCGCTGTTATACGCTTTGAAGGGAACATTATGACGACCGAGGCTGGCAAAGGGCTCACATATGCGGATGCAGGCGTCAACATTGACGCGGGCAATGCCATGGTTGAGGACATCAAGCCTTTGGTGCGCGCCACGCGGCGCCCCGGCGCAGATGCCGAAATCGGTGGCTTTGGTGGTTTGTTCGACCTCAAAGCGGCTGGCTTCAAAGACCCCATTCTGGTTGCCGCCAATGATGGCGTGGGCACCAAGGTCAAACTCGCTATTGAAAGCGGCATTCACCACACGGTCGGCATCGATCTCGTGGCCATGTGCGTCAACGATTTGATCGTGCAAGGCGCTGAGCCTTTGTTCTTCCTCGACT
>CAIUDK010000129.1 GCA_903897875.1 uncultured Hyphomicrobiales bacterium | reverse complement strand
TTGGCTTGTCTGACTTCTTTGCCTTGCTGGCTTTTTTAGCATTGCGAATTTGAGCGTCGTTATCGGCGACCTCGTTCTCGACGGCAGCCATTTCTGCATAGTAGACGGCTTGAACTTGATGTCCGTAAGCTAGATACGCTTCGCGTACAGTTGTTGCACTGTCATCGCGATCATCAGCATCGGCCGCTTGATGTTGAAAATGGGCCGCAGCTTCAAAGTGGTGCGCTGCCAAACGATGAAACACAGAAGCCTTGTCATGTGCCGATGATTTTTTGCTCTTAGCTGCCATCTACTGAACTCCTTCACTCAAGATATATTGATATATCGCATTCACGACTTTTCACTGACCAGAGTCACGTGAATGTTATGTGACGATGATTGTTAAGCTTATCCTGTTCAGATGTCCAAATAGCCGGAAATCCAAGCGGATATTTGAAGTCCCATCAGGATAGCCACAGCCACATCTAGTCATAAGAAGTTTAGAAGACGCATCTGTGTGCCGTCGATCAAGTATGCTCGCGCGCGTCGGCTTGATCGGCGGCTTACTCAGTCCGCAGCTGAGCTCAGATGCGCACCAGTAGGCGTTGCGCCGCCATTTCCCCGGCACTCAGCGCTCCCTCAATAAGCCCCGGGCTGATGTCCGCACTCTCCGATACGGCAAACCATAAGCGGCCATCGAGATGCGGCTGGCGCAAAATAGCGGGACCAATATCGGGATGAAGAGGCGGCTCGCGAAGATCGGCGGCGCTGCACGTCAAAGGCTCCTGCGCCCAATCTTGAATCACCAACTGCATCGGCTTCTCGGCCCGCGGGCCAAAGCATCGCACGCGCTGATCAAGGATCGTTTGGCGAAGTGCTTTGGGGTCTTGCAAACGTGCTGCGGCATCCCAGCCAACAAAGCCAAAGAGCGCGCCGATGTCACCCGATGCGGGCGTGTGATCATGCACTTCCATGAGTGGTCCAGTCCGACTTGCAACCCGGCCCGACAAATCCTCGCCCCGCCAGAATGGCTCATCGTAAAGTGCGACCGCCTTAGCCTGTTGCGCCATCCAAGTTGGCGTGGCGCGAAGAGCGGCCAAAAGCTCTGGCGGCAAGCCCGCGATACATATCTGCTCCTCGATCAACCTGAGAGGTGCTGCAAGGATGAGGTGAGCCGCTTCAAACAGCGCCCCATCTGCGGTGATGACCTCAATGCCAGCGCTCGTCGCCTTAATCTCCACGACACGTGCGTTAGTCATGATCGTGTCTGGATCTAATTGCGCCGCGAGCGCCTGCACAAGGGCGGAGGGCCCGCCCACGATGCGCGCAATGCCATCCTGTCCGGGCAAGGGATACCGGCGCGGCGGGCCGCCATACCCATCAAGAATACCATCCCCCGCCTCATATTGTGGAAACTGCGCCAGCGACAGGCGCCCCATCCAGCGCTCGACCACCGGCTGCCATCTTGGCCAAACCCAAGTCGGCCCCAAATCGGCAAGGATCGTATTCTGCTCTATCCCCGATATGCCTTTAATGCGCCCGCCAACGGACCCCGCACCTTCCAATATCCGCACGCGCAATCCGGCTGCCTGCAAGCAGACAGCCGCAGTCAGGCCCGAGAGGCCCGCGCCCACCACAAGAACATCTATTGGCTTGTTGCTATCCATTGCATCCACACGCGACCGTTTACCGAGCGACATCGACAAACGATTGAGCTCTTTCACCTATCTATCAGGAAAGAGCTCAAGCCGTGAATGCAATATGCGTCGCGCCAAGGCGAGACCTGCCGCAACTATAGCGACCCCACCAAGAGCGACTCTGCGCTGTTATAAATCGCCCTCCTTATAAAATAGGGCTAAACGGCACCAGAATTTCCCGATAGCCATCACCGCTTTTCTCAACATGCGCGATAGAGGGGAAAGGATAATGGAAGCCTTGCACAACCATGCGCTCAGCAACGAGCATATCGTAGACCTTGCGACGGGTTGCCTCTGCCGCGACAGGATCTATATCCAGCATGAAATGCCAGCCCGGATTGCGCGCAAACAAGAATGACGCATGCGTGACGTCGCCTTGCACGAAAACTGATTTGTTCCCCGACGATACAGTCAGCGAACAATGGCCCGGTGTGTGGCCTGCTGTTTCAACAGCACTCACGCCGCTTAAAATTTCTTTACCCGGCTCATAAGTGCGCAGGCGCTTGAGAGCCTCAGGTGTCATAACACGACGTGCATTTTGAAACGTTGCTTTAACACGCGCCGAAGAAGCACGATTCATTTCTCCATCATCAAGCCAAAACGCAGCCTCCTTTGCAGGGGCCAAAATTTCAGCATTGGGAAACGCAAGCGACCCATCCGCTTTGAGGATGCCATTCACATGATCGCCGTGAAAATGCGTGAGGATCACCATGTCCACATCATTGGGCGAGAGGCCCGCGGCTGCCATGTTCATCAACAGACGCCCATTGAGGCCATTGCTGCTCGTTAAAGCAGCCTCACCTGTGCCTGTGTCCACAAGCACAAGTTTGGAACCCGTGTTTAGGAAGATCGGATTATAAGGACCGGCATAAAAATCTCGCTCCATAAAGAGCGCATCAAGCGTTTTTTGAACCTGTTCTTTTGGCACGTTGCTTACAAAATCGTCGGTGATGGGCATGCGGCTCACGCCGTCATTCACAGCCGTGATTTCAATATCGCCAACCTTGTAGCGAAAAAAAGCTGGTGCTTGCTTATTGGCCAATGGGCTGGCAGCAAAAGCATTGCCCATGGTGCCAACAGCTAAAGTGCTCATAGTACCCAGCAGTGCATCACGTCGCGTCAATTCAAACATGTTAGCCTCAATGTTGAAGGAGGAGAAACAGTCAATTCTTCGCATGTGGTGGTTGAGCAGATCGATCACGCGTCAGCTCAACCTTTTTTATTTCGCGCAGCGTGACCCGTCTAGCGGGCTGGACGCTTGAGGTTGATGTGGATGTGCTTTTCTTGGGTGTAGCTGAGCAGTTCTTCCAGACATTCCTCACGCCCAAGACCAGACTGCTTATAACCACCAAAGGGCGCACCTAGGAAATGGCGCGACACTTCGTTGATCCAAACAACACCGGCCTGCACATCGCCTGCAAGACGATGCGCCTTTCGCACATCATTGGTCCAGATGGAGCAAGTGAGCCCATATTCCAGACCATTCACATCGGACAGCATTTGCTTCTCATCGCGCCAGCGCAGCATTGAGAGAACAGGTCCAAAGATCTCCTCATTGGCAATGCGCATCTTTGTTGTGACATTGGCAAAGATCGTTGGCTCAATAAACAACCCCTTGGCGAGTTTCACATCATCCGGACGCTTGCCGCCGCAGACAAGCTTTGCGCCCTCGTCCACTGCCGATTTGATAAAATCCAAAACGCGCGCATGCTGAACCGGGCTGATGATAGCGCCCATGGTTGTGGCAGGATCTGTAGGATTGCCCGGCTTGAACTCGGCGGCACGCGCCTTCACGCGCTCAACGACCGCATCATAAATATCATCATGAATGAAGGCGCGACTGGTTGAGCCACATGATTGTCCGCACCATGTGAAATTCATACCGGCGACAACAGCAGCCGCCACTTCATCGGGATCAGAATCAGGCATAGCAATCAGCGCATTCTTGCCACCCAATTCCAACAACAAAGGCTTGACGGTATCAGAGGCCGCCTTCATCACAGCGCGCCCTGCTGGAACACTGCCGATCAATGAGATCATGGCGACATCACGATGTGCGGCCAGAGCTGCACCCGCATCGCGACCACCGGGAATGACGTTGAACACGCCGGGTGGTAACAGGCCCTCAATCAATTCCGCAAAGCGCAGCGCGCTGAGTGGTGCTTGCTCTGGTGGCTTCACAATCACTGTATTGCCTGCGGCCAGCGGTGCTGCTGATTTGGCTGCACAGAACATGAAAGGATGATTGAAGGGAATGATACGCCCCACCACACCGCGCGGTTCGCGGATCGAGAAGTTCATCGAGTCAGGACCAAGCGGAACGGAGCTTCCCTTCATCTCGGTGACAAGGCCAGCGAAGAAGTCCAACTGACACGCGGCATTCTCCACATCACCCGCCATTTCATGCACAGGCGAGCCACCATCAAGCGCGTCGATTAATGCAAGCTCATGCGCATTCTTGCGCACGATCTCAGCAATGCGCCGTAAAATTTTGGCGCGCTCTGCTGGATGCACACGACGCCAATCGTGATAGGCGGCAAGTGCGGCTGCGACAGCAGCATCCACGTCCTGCGATGTGCCCTCAGCGGCCTGACCCAAGGACTGGCCCGTGCCCGGACTCATAAGCTCGGTAACTTTGCCAAGCATCGGCTTGTGCCATTTCCCGCCGTAATACAGACCACGGTTGACAGGCAGTAAGTCAAAGGCATTTTCTTTTGTCATTTTATCGTCCTTCATCGAATGATCTGAATTGAGTGGGCTAATGGAGTTCAGGCGAGTGGTTTGCCGCGCACATCAAGCGCCCGCTCGATTTTGATCAGCACGCCAATTCCGGTATCAGCGCCGACATGAGTGGATTCGCGCTCATTGAGGCGCGCAAAGATCGCGTCACGCACGGGGCCTGTCTCATGCATTTGCGCTGTTCCGTAAAAGCGCAGAATGCCGGATTCCAAAACGCCATCTTTTTGCGCTTGCATATTGCTGTAGAGAACGATGACGCGGTTATCGTGAGACAGATTGGCCAGCGCGCCCTTTTTAGAACGCTCCCAATAGGCAAGATGATCGTCGTCGAAAAGCATCATACTGCCCTTTGGGCTGATGTTGGGGCCATCCTCTCCTGAGGTGCCAAGCAGACACACACATCCATCGACCCAAGCATTGGTGATCAAACGCTGAATGGTTTCACTATATTTCATCGAAGTCCTCATTTACGAAGTTGCGTGCGAAGAGGTGTGAGAGGCCAATTTTGAATGACGATTTTGCCCCTCACCCTCACCCCATCGCCCATATATTTATTCCGACAGATTGAGTGCGTTCACCATGACGCCCCAACGCTCAACTTCCGAGTTGAACAATTTGGTTGTGTCAGTGCGATTGCGCACTGTGGAGATCAGGCCCATCGTCTGGAATTGCTTTTTGACTTCGGGGTCACTGAGCGATTCATTGATATCGGCATTCATCTTGTCCAAGATCGCGTCAGGTGTTCCAGCTGGCGCAAAGAAGCCAACCCACGAACTGGCCGTGAATCCGGGAAAACCGTTTTCAATATAGGTCGGCACATTGGGCAGCATTGGCATGCGCTGCGTGCTTCCCACACCAATGCCAATCAGCTCACCATTGATGATCGAGGGCAGAACTGTTGCTGTACTGGCCGTCAGATTCACATCGCCCGTCATAAGTGCCAGCATGGCAGGATTGCCGCCGGGAAACGGAATGTGTTTCACTTCGACTTTGGCAAGAATCTTAAATAGATATTCGGCCGAAATGTGTGAGCCGCTGCCGATGCCAGAGGTTGACATGAAGAGCTTGCCAGAGCGCGCCACCTTCAACACATCTTCAAACGTTCGAATATCGCCCTTGGCATTGGTTGCCAAAAGCTCAGGTGCTTCGATGGGAAGAGCGATAGGCACGAGGCCCTTGCTTGTGAAACCCTTATTTTTATAAAGCGTTTCGTTGATTGCCAGACCTGTTGTTGTGGCCAAAATGGTGTAGCCGTCAGGGGGCGCTACTGACACAGATCGCGCTGCGATATTGCCGCCAGCACCCGCCATATTTTGAATGGCCACAGCCTGTTTCCAACGCTCGCCAAGATTGCGAGAGACAATGCGCGCGACATTGTCTGCGTAACCACCGGCGGCAAAGCCCACCATGATGGACACCCGATGGTTGGGCCATTGGTCTGCTGATTGGGCATGCGCACCTATGGCACAAAATGACGTCAAAATGGCGAATGACGACGTCATCAATCTGCTTGTGATCGATTGCATATTCCACCCCTTGTTCACTGCGTTACGAGTGATTTTTATTTTTGTCGTCGCTCAAATCTATGTTTGATGCGTTTAGTCTTTGGCGTAGCCCGGTATGATACGTGCATCGATAAAGTAGCAGCCGCCAGCTTCAACAATTTTCTGGCCCTTGAGCAATGCCGCCTTAAGTTCGGTCACATTCGTGACGGGTGCTTGTGTCGTAAATCCCTGCGCGGCAGCGATTTGTGACAGATCGATGGCCGGCGATTCCAAACGCTGGCCGATGCCCTTATTTTCAACGGGACGATGGCGCTGGATCGCAACGCGTTCCTGATGGACTTCATCATTGTAGTAGGAACGGTTGTTGGCAATGACGAGCATCATCGGCAGTTCTTGATTGGCCGCTGTCCAAAGCGCATTCATGCCCATGGAAAAATCACCATCACCAATCACGCCAACAACAAGCCGATCACTGTCTTTGAGCGCGAGCGCGACACCAACAGTATGGGCAGGCCCCGTGCCGACAGCGCCGCCACCGTCCTTGCCCAAAAAGTCGAGCGGGTGATTAAAACGACAAGCGCGCTGCGGCCAGCCAATTGGCAAGCGAGCAAAGGAGACGTTGAGATCATCACTCCAATCGGCCATGGCAAAAGCCAGTTGCGTGAGATCGAAAGGTGCATCGGCCTTTTCAACGCGCTTCTGCGCGGTCCAATGTGTGGCTTCGATTTTTCTGGCGGCTGGCTTTTCAAAACCCTCCAGCAATTGCGCAACGAGCGTATCTGGATGAGCAAGTACGGGAATATCAACCGCCGCAAGCGCTTGATGATCCATGCTCCAACCATTGGTGAGCTGACCGTCGAGCGAGCAATGAATGATCTGCGCCGCATTGGGTTTCTGGCTTTGCGCATCGCCTGTGCGGGCCCGCAAGAAGCCCGCAAGATCGAGCCAATCAAAAGACAAGATCAAATCGCTTTGCGCCAAAAGAGCGGTTTCGGCTTCAGTTGCTTTGTCACCAGCTGGTGGCAGCACATGCTGCGCATGATTGACGGGGAATGATGGCGCGTTGTTCGTTGAGCTCAAAACGATTGCGCCGTAACGCTCGGCCAGATTAATGCGCTTTTGCCAATCAGCACTGCTGCGCGACATGCGCCCAGCTAGGATGAGCGGGTGCTTGGCATTGCGCAAAGCGTGATCAATCGCAACAAGCGTATCCATCGGTACAGATGGCTTTTTGGCTGGCTTGAAGCGTTCGATGGGCGGCACTGAGACTTTGCGATCCAGCGCGCCTTCCTGAATATGCGCATCAAGGCAAACATAGACGGGACCGTGCGGGGCAGAGCGCGTAATCTGATCGGCGCGCAACAAGGATTCCACCATGGACTCAACGGAGGCTGGCTGATCGTCCCATTTCACAAATTGGCGCACCAAAGCGCCCTGATCTTTTGATGTGTGGACCCAATCGATCCATGGGCGGCGCTGATGCGCATCAACAGGCCCCGTCGCGCCTAGAATGAGCATCGGGCGACGATCGCACCACGCATTATAAATGGCCATCGAGCCATTCATCAGGCCCACATTGGAATGCAAAATCACGAGAAGCGGCGTCTCGGTGACGCGCGAATACCCATCAGCAATCGAGACGGCATGGTTTTCGTGAAGGCAGGTGATGAGATGGGGATCGCGATTGCCAAGATGGTTTACAATACTATCATGCAGACCTCTGAAGCTGGCCCCCGGCACGATCACCGCATGTGGATAGCCGAGCTGGCGGAGCACGTCGGCGACGATGTCGCTGCCCCATACTGTTGACTCCGTCGCGACAGTCGTTTGATGCGGCCCACTCATGCTCTCGGTCTCCCCCAAATTGAACTTTGCGCCAATTAGGGAGGAGACGGGCTGCGCGCACAATTCAGTTCGCGTTGTGGGGTATCAGTTTTAGTCGCGATTTAAGTGGCCGCGCCCACTGGTGCCAAGGCGGACGAGACCTCCAACGCCACGGCGCGCAGCTCTTCCAAAAAGCGGGAAAGGCCGGGAACAGCAGACTCATCGCGGCGAGTCAGAGCCCCCACTTTACGCGCATAGCCAAGGTCAGACATGGGCAGACGCTTGAGCAGATTGGCGCGCTCTTCAGGGATAATCTGGCTTGCTGAGAAAATGCCAAGCCAATCGCCCGCGAGCAAAAACGAGCGCGCGGCAATGAAAGAATCCACTTCGACAATTTGCACAGGTGCGGGAATGGCGCTGCAATTCACCAACCGTTCGAACTCGACCCGAATGGGTGTGGGCTTGCCCGGCAGCACCCAACGCGCCGAGCGCAGGTCCCACCAATCCACTTCAGACAGCGACTGTAAGGGATGATTGGGATGGCTGACGACGACAAGATGATCTTCGAATAAAGTCTCCACATGCGCCCAAGGCGGCATATTGTTGGGCCGAATACTGCCCACGATGATATCGATCTCGCCCGCATAGAGTTTGGACAAAAGCGTCTCGTAGCTGGCATCGACGATAGACACTTCGCAGGCCGCATATCCTAATGCAAACCGGCGGGCAGCTTCGGGCACAAGATGCACACGCGAGGCCGGCAAAGCTCCAATGCGCAGTCGAACGGATGCGGGCTGGTTCATAGGGTTGGCGCGCAAAAACGTCTCAGCCGCGGCAATTTCTGCCATTGCGCGCGTTGCTTTCATGGCGGCGGTGGCGGCCCATTCGCTTAATTTTTTCTGCTGCGGATCGTCAAACAGCGGACGCTTGACGCGGGCTGCAAGTGTGGCCAAAGAGCGCGCAACGGCTGTCTGTGTGACACCCAATGTTTCAGCTGCCCGCCGCGTGGAACCCGTCTGCCCAACAGACATGAGAGCGGCGATTTCATGATCAGACACCTGACGCGCAAAGGCGCTCTCTAAATCGCGAGGTGTCAGATCACTTGGCTCATCGGTGCCGTGTTCAATCTCACACAATTGCTGAAAGGCAAGTGTTCCAGCGCGAACCAACAGCGCGCCTTCAGCGGTGATATGTGTGCCCGTATGCGTGCGCAAAAAGAGGCGATGGCCGAGTTCTTTTTCCAGCAGCGTGATCACCCGCGTAACAGCAGGTTGCGACAAATTAATCGCTTGCGCGGCCGCGCTCATGCTTTTGCAATTGGCCACGGCCATCACTGTTCGGAGCTGGCGAAGTTTCATACGACAAAAACGATTCCCAAATAGGTTGCCGCAACACCCAAAACCAGCAGATAGGGGCTGACTTTTGTATAAAATAACACAGCCGTGCAAGCAGCGGTCGTGGCCAATGTGAGAGCGGTGATGGGTGCGGACTCGATCACAGCCACAGCACCGGCGAAAATCAAACCAATCGCCACAGGTGCCAGACCATTCTCCACCGCCGTTTTAATCAATGACACTGGATGGTTTTGCCACCATTTGGATATGTAATAAACAACGATGGATGATGGCACATAGATGGCGAGTGTTGCGATAATCGCGCCCAAGAATCCGGACACCTGATAGCCAATGAGCGCAGCAATCAAAGTGCTGGGGCCAGGTGCCGCGCGCGAGATGGCAAACATATCTTGGAATTGCGGACCAGTGAGCCATTGCTGCACACCAACTGTTTGATGCCCAATATCAGCAACCACAGCTTGCCCACCACCAAACGACAACAGCGACAAGGGCGCAAAAACCAGCACGAGGCCGATGAGACGATTATCAGTCATTTGCCTGTCTCCGCTGCTTGTTTGCGCGCTTTTACATAGGCCAACCCAACGCTAAAGGGGACGGCAACGAGAACCACTGGCACCATCGGCCAATGCAGGAGACCAACAACGCCAAAAACAATCAGCGCGGTGAGGATCGGCAAAACATGGCGTTCTAAGCGCGTCGTCACTTTGACGCCGATAGCGAGTGTGGCGCCTACACCGGCTGCAGCAACACCACCCAAAACAAAATGCGTGGCGGGATAATCGCTCAACTGCTTATAGGCAAACCCCATAAGGAGGATGATGCAAAATGCGGGGATCACCATGCCCAACACTGCAATCGTGGCACCCAAGCGGCCGCGGGCGCGCAGACCAATATAGAGCGCGAGGTTGACAGGATTAGCGCCGGGTAAAACTTGCGCCACTGCAAAGCCTGTTAGAAAATCTTTCTCTGTCAGCCATGCATGACGCTCGACGCTCTCATCATACATTTGCGCGCGCGAGCTGCCGCCAAATGATGTCACGCCAATTTTCAAGAAGGCCATAAAGATTTGAAAAAGTGTCGGCGTGACGAGCACCCGCTCGACTGTCTGATCTTGTGTGTCTGCCACTGAAAACCCCACCCGTTTTATTTTTATATTGGTATTTTTATGGAGGCTTTTGGGCAAAAGCACAAGGGCAGCCCTCCCCGATTTGGGACGCGAGCCATAGCATTAGGGCACGCACCTCAAGCCTCAATCAATCACAGCGTGGGATGCATCTGGCGCAGCCGCGGCAGGCGTCTTAGGCCGCCGCATCAAGAGCAAGAGGAGCGCTGTTGGCAGGCTGACCCAAAACATGAGCATAAAATCGTCCGAATAAGCGATGGCCTGCGCTTGGCGCGTCACCTGCCCATTCAACGCAAAAAGCCCTCCTGACGTGGCCGAGTTCCACATGAGATAGGCACCGCCTGTTTGCATCATTCGATTGAAGGGTGTGAGCAACTCACTCAACTGCGCATGCATGATCTGCGTATTTTGAGCCAGCATGAAGGACGTCACAGACACACCCACCGCAGACCCGACATTGCGCACAAGGCTAAACAGAGCCGTGCCGTCGGTGCGAAATTGTGCTGGCAAGGTCGCAAAGGCCATCACTTGCAAGGGAATGAACACAAAGCCCAATCCAAAGCCTTGAACGGCCGTGACCCACGTCAGCGTCGAGACAGCCACTGCTGGCGTCCATTGCGCCATTTCCCAAAATGAAAAGGCGAGACAGGAAATGCCAAACAGCATCAGCAAACGCGGATCCGAACGGCTCGTGAGACGCCCAGCCACCACCATGGCTAACATCGTGCCCAAGCCACGCGGCACCATTAAAAGCCCGGCTTGGCGCACCGGATAGCCACCCATGACTTGAAGGTAAGGCGCAAGCAATGCTGAGCTTGCAAGCAAAACCATGCCAATCGCAAACATGACTGTAAAGCCAGACAGAAAATTAACGTCAGCAAAAATGCGCGGTGAGATGAATGTTTTATCGGCAAGCAAAATATGCACGATGAATAGATAGAGCCCCAAGACACTCAAGAGAAGCTCAAACAAAATCTCGCCGGACGAAAACCAATCCAACTGCTCGCCACGATCCAGCATCAATTGCAGCGCGCCAAGACCAATCGACAAAACCAAAAAGCCGGTCCAGTCAAACGTAATGGCGGAGGGCAATTTATCTTCTTTAAGAAAGAGCACGAGCCCCGCAATGGCAGCAATGCCAAAGGGCAGATTGATGAAGAACACCCAGCGCCAATTATAGACATCGGTTAAATAGCCGCCCAATGTTGGCCCAAGAATGGGGCCAACCATAACGCCCATGCCCCACATCGCCATCGCGGCACCGCGTTGCTCGATAGGATAGAGATCCAGCAGAGTGGACTGCGACAAGGGCACAAGAGCCGCACCAAACACACCTTGCAAAAGCCGAAACACAACCATCTGCGGCAAGGACTGCGCTATTCCGCACAGAATGGACGCCAGCGTAAATCCTGCCAAGCAGACGATGAAAAAGTTCTTGCGGCCGTAGCGCGTTGAAAGCCAACCGACTGGCGAGGTCATAATCGCAGCCGCAACAATATACGACGTCAAAACCCACGTGATCTGATCAGCTGTGGTGGACAGCGAACCTTGCATATAAGGCAAGGCCACATTGGCAATCGTTGTGTCTAACGCCTGCATCAATGTGGCAATCATCGTGCACGCGGTAATCAGACCGCGATGCGGCACGGGCTGAAAGGCCGGCGCTGTGATGCTCGCATCACTCATTCGTCTGTCCGTTTGCGCCCCATAGACTGTGACGACGGCCAGTGTCGATATCGGCAAGCACGCTCATACCAGCACGCAAGGCTGGCATATTAGAATCTGCATCAAGTGCTATGCGCATCGGAACGCGCTGCACCACTTTGACCCAATTGCCACTGGCATTTTGGGCTGGAAGAATCGAAAATTCTGAGCCACTGGCGGGCGCAATTGACACCACATGACCCTTGAACACGCGATCAGGATAGGTATCAATTTTGATTGTCACGGGATTTCCTATTTTTGCGTAGGTTAAATCCGTTTCCTTCACATTGGCATCAATCCAAATATCATCAGTCGAAATCAGACCTATTGCACCAGTGTTGGTCAAGGCCGCTGTCTGCGACACAAGGAACATGCCGGGCTGTAAACTATCGACCGCTGTCACAATGCCCGCGAAAGGTGCGTGCACGATTGTGTGATCCAATTGACGGCGCGCTTCATCAACCTGCGCTTGGGCTGCGAGATATTGCGGATGTTGCTCAACCGGCCGCGTCGCATCGCCGCCTAAATGAGTCAGAGCCACCTGTAATTGCTGACGCGAGGACTCAAGCTGCTTTTTAACGGAAATCAGCGTGAACCGTGCCACATCATAGGCAGCATTGGTTCCAGCTTTCATTTCGACCAAGGCGGCTGCGCGCGCATTATTTGCCTCTGCCAGAGAGACTTGAGCCTCAAGGCCAGCGACATCAATTTGCAGACGTTTATAATCTTGCTGCGCGGCGATTAAGTTGGTTTTGGTCAGGTCCTGTTGGGCTTGGGCGGCGTTGAGCGCAATTTCATATTGTTGCGGATCGATACGAAACAACACCTGCCCCGCTTTGACTTTCTCACCTTCTTTGACGGCTACCTGCGTCACAAGCCCAGACACATCCGTTGAGACCATCAATTTTGGCGCGTGCAAATAGGCATTATCAGTCGATACCCAACGACCGCTTGAGAGCCAAAATTCGCCCACAATTAAAGCCGCTACAACAAAGCCAGCTGACATCAACCAAACGCGCAACCGCGCCCGATCCATCTGTCGCAGATAGCCAACAAAAGCACGCGGATTAGCGATGCGCCGCTTATGGCTTTGTAAAAATTGATATGTGTCCTGAATGGTCATGAACGATGGCAGTCTGTTTATGAGGGATCACTGGAGTCGGCGTAGTCACGCTTCTCATCCAATAAGTTTGTTTTCATGGCATTGAGTGCGTTGAGGACGCAGGCCACATCTTGTTTGGGGAGTCCTGCCGTCACCATGCGCTCCAACGCGCGCCGATAGGCGTGAATTTCTTTCAACAGGGGCTTGGCGTCTGGCAGCAAATGCAAGCGCCGCACACGGCGATCATTGGGATCAAGACGGCGCTCAACGCATTGGCGCGCTTCTAGGCGATCAACCAGACGAGCAATTGTAATGGGCTCCACCTCAACAAGTGAGGCAAGCTCTTGTTGGGTAATGCCAGGTCGGCGCTCCAACCAGACCAAAACAACCCATTGCGCGCGCGTCATTCCCGTCAGATTGGCGCGCTGATCCGCCCGCACGCGCATTAAGCGCGCAACGTCATAGAGCGTGAAGAGCAGGTCATTTTCCGGCAATTGCGACATAATTTCCCGATGATTGGAACTTGATTGCGGCTTGGCAGATACCTAACACACAATATCATAACGTGCGTTATCAATTTTGCAAGCCTTGCTTAGCGGCGTACACCATTGATGACGAGACGGCGCGGGCCCAGCATTTCTGGGCATCTGAGGTCTGATCTCAATTTTTGGACTTCGAGCTAAACAATTCAAACCGCAAGCCGTTCTCAAACATCGAGGGGAGTTCAGCCGTTCGATCTCCCCACATTTTGCATGGCCTGCGTCATGCCCCAGTCAGACAGGGAATGTTATTATGGGTTGGTCGGTATCGGGCGCAGCATATTCCAATGTGCAATCCACTTACGCCACGTTGCAGAGCCAGCGTAAGCAGCGCGAGTTGGATTTTGCAGCGCTGACGCAAGCCCTCAATTCTGGTGACTTAGGTGCGGCTAAAACTGCTTACGCGAAATTAAAGACCGAGCTTCCCTCGAAAGTGACGAATGATCCCAAGAGTTCGTTTTCGAAAATTGGCGATGCGCTCGACAAAGGCGACATCGCTGGTGCCAAAGCGGCCCTTCCCCAACCTGCCGATGCTGCTCAAAAATCTGGCCGCGCACCAGAGGGCGGTGGGGAAAGAGAAAATGATGGAGATGGTGATGACGGGGCAACAGCATCTGTCAGCGCAACGTCACCTAACGCAACTCAGGCCGGAATTGCTGCGACATCGCGTGCGATTCAAAAAACAACCGTTTCAGGTCCAGCCACCCAACTTGCCAATGCCATCACGAGCGGTAATACGCCCGATGCGCGGGCCGCTATGAAGAGCATTTTGGATGAGCTAACCCAGCTCTCCAGCTTTCAATCGAGCGGAAGCTTGTCGAAAAATACGCCGCTGTCAGCGGGCAGTCAGGCCGCCAGCGCCCTATTGCAAAATCCGCACTTCAAAGCCCTGCAAGATGCGGTTGCCAGCGGTGACACAAATACAATGAAGTTGGCTTGGACTGATCTTATCAATAGCGCTGCGGAGCCCGACACGTCTGCCAGCACGCTACCAGAGCCTGTTACGGCTTAAATTCAAAAAACATTGCTATAAAATAGCATCAGCCCATCACACCCTAAAAGGTGGATGGGCTGATGTGTTTATCGGCCTTGCCTCAAGCGGCCTTTTTCGCCTGCGCGCGCGTTAGCCAAGCCAGAGTGAATGTGACGAAGAGGCTTGGAAGCGCAGAGCCAAACTCAGGTGCCCATGTGCCCACGGCGTGAAACACAGCCACACCGACAATCCACAAAGTTGCCGCGATTGGATCAATCGCTTTGCTCTGCACGACGCCAAGGCTAGCACCCGTGCCAAGACGGCCCAAGATCACACCATATAAAGGCACGAAGATTGAGCTGAGGATTAGCAGGAATGGCTCAAGGCTATGCATTGGCAAAACGAGCGCAAGGCCAGTGCAAACAATGGCGATCAGCACACCCCAGCGACGCACGCTCCATTTTGGCAACAAAGATTGTGCCGACACAGAGCCCGAATAGACATCGCCGTAAGCGTTATCGAGTTCGTCGAGCAAGATGAGACCAAGAGCGAGCAGACCGCCTTGGGCGAGCAATAATGCATGCACCAAATTGGTATCTGGCTCAGACACGCTGGCCACCATAACGCCCAGCGCGTAGCACCAGATATTGGCAATGGCATAACCAAACCATGTGCCCTTAAAAGCACCCTCTGCAGTGCGCCCGTGGCGAGCATAGTCTGCCACCAACGGCAACCACGAGACAGGCATCGCAATCACAAGATCAAGCGCCGAGAGCATGCCCATGCTGCCATCGCCTTCGCGCGTCCAGAAGGCTGCAAAGCCCTTCTCTTGCACGACGCCAACAAAGTGCCAGCTCAACCAAAGCAAGGACAGCACAACCAAGGGCAGACCCACGCTGCTCACGAATTTGCGCACCAAGGTCAGCATCGAGCCCATCATCAACACCGTGAGGACTGCACCCCACAAAAGCGTGGTGACAACAATGCCCATGGGCACATCAAGATTGAGGCCGAGTGTTTGCAGACCGATGGCGGCGGTGCCATCGCGCATGATGACCAATTCAAATGTCGTCCAGCCAACCAATTGCAGAATGTTGAGCAACACAGGCAGACGCGCAAACGCACTGCCATAAACGCTATGCATCAGACCTGCACTCGACAGGCCGCTTTGGCAGCCAATGCGAGCCGTCCATGCCAGAAGGGCCGACCCCAGAACCGAGCCCAAGACGATTGCTATGAATGCGTCGCGCGTACCAACGGCGGGCACAAGATAAGCGCCGATTTGGATGACCAGCAGGCCAACACCTAGGCTAAACCACAAAGAGGCGTGCGAATGCCATTGAAAGACGCGTTGCTCATCGCCAACCGGCGTCAGCGCCTCATTGAGATTTGGATGACTCATGACATTCCCCTCTTACGATCTGCCTTCAGACGGCAGCTTTGATCGTGATTGCTTGGCAAATCACGGATGATATTGGGCCTTATATACAGATCTTTGGCAGCAATACATCTATCGCGATGCCAATTGCAGACGCGTCTCAGGACAGCTGAAACCAATTGACGAGCAGAAAGAGCACCGCGCCCGCTCCCAAAAATGGGAACGGATGGAGTTTCGGCCGCCATGTCAAAAGGGCTGCAGTGACCACGAGCGTTGCCCAAGTGAGCGGACCCGAGCCCGCGATCCGCAACAGCGCCAACACGCCAGAAAACACCAAGCCTGCCGCCACAGGCACAAGGCCCGCTTCACACGCACGATGCCACGGCTTGCCACGATGCTGGTTCCAAACACGCGCGGTGAAATAGCACAATAAGGATGACGGCAAATAGAGCGCAATCATCGCAACAATCGCGCCTGACAATCCAATCACTTTCCACGCGATCAAGGGCGCCAGCATGGAACTTGGCCCCGGCGTCAAACGCGAAATCGCAAATAGATCGATGAATTCCCGCGGCGTGATCCAAGCCAAAACTTCCACAGTCTCATGTTGAAGCGGTGCATAGATACCCGTCGCACCACCAATGGAGGCCAGCGACAAAGGGGCCAACATAAAAATAAGCGTCGTATAAACATTATCACGCATCAGCTTTGTCCTTTGGCCAAGCGAGCAAAACACTGATGGGTGCAACAACAGCCACAACAGCCAGCATTGGCCATTGCATAATGCCAATACCAATGAAGGTCGCTAAAGTGGCTAGGGCGGGTGCCCAACTGATCTTCACACTTTGGGCCGCTTGAATACCGATGCGCATCAAAAGCCCCATCGCAACAGCGCCAACGCCCTCAACGAGAGCTGGAAAACCCGATACGCCAATCAGCCATTTATAGGTGACGCCTGCGAGTAGGATGGCGAGAAAGGGTCCCAGCAACATCGACATCAGGCACACAGCAGCGCCTACGCTCCCGCGCAAATGTTGGCCCACAAAAATGCTTGTGTTGGTGGAATTGATGCCGGGAAGAACTTGGCTCAGCGACATGCCCGCGAGAAATTCCTCGTTGCTCATCCAGCCGCGCTTATTCACAATTTCGCGATGAATCCAACTGACTAGGCCACCGCCAAAGCTCAAAAGGCCGATTTCAAAAAACACACGAAACAGCGCAAACAACGAGACTGGTTGTTTCATGAGCTCTGGGTTTTGTGGCTCTGGCTCCTGCCCATCCATGAATGTCTCTCCCTGTTTTTCACTGCATTATTTTTTTGATCTTTATCACAGATTTTGCGGGGTGCCCCTAGAAACAATTAAGCCGCCCTTGCAATAAAGAGCCAAAGTTAGGCCCTAAAATTCTACTCCCCTTTTCGAAGTCTATCCCGTAAGCTCACCCCAACACCTGCACAAAGCGGGGGAAACTGGAAAAATGGGAGACGCGCGTGCCTCAAGGTCCAATTGAAGTTATTCCACTGTCACAACATATCGGTGCGGAAATCCGCGGTGTCGATCTGTCTCAGCCCTTGGATGAGGCAACGTCAAAGGCTATTCATCAAGCCTGGCTTGACCATATTGTTGTGGTCTTCCGCAATCAAAAACTGACCCAAGAAGATCATGTCCGCGTCAGCAAATCCTTTGGTGAGCTAGGCCATATTCGCCGCCCACCCAAAAGCTTTCCGCCTGGCTTCAATCGACTGCTGCCCAACATTATGCTCATCACAAATATTCGTGAGAATGGCGAGCCCATTGGTGCGCTGCCTGATGGCGAGATGATGTTTCATCACGATATGATTCATGCAGAATTGCCTGATAAAGCGACCTTTTTGTACTCAATCGAAATCCCATCACGCGGTGGCGACACTTTGTTTGCCAGCGGTTATGCCGCTTGGGACACGCTCGATCCGGAGCTGAAATCCAAGCTTGAGGGGCGCATTGCCAAACATCTGTATAATTACGGATCAACGCAAAAAGGCGACAAAAAGGGCACCGATGCCTTTGGTCAAAATGCGCATCCTGCCGTGCGCACGCATGAAGAATCGGGACGTCGCGCACTCTATGTCAATCGATTGATGACAACGGGGTTGGAGGGCATGAGCGATGAAGAGGCTGCGCCCATTCTCGAAAAAGTCTTCGACCACATGGAAAAGCCAGAGTTCGTCTATACGCACAAATGGCAGGTGGGCGATATGATTGTTTGGGACAATCGCTGCTCTTCACATGCGCGCACAGATTTTCCTGACAATGAACGCCGACTTATGTTGCGCACCACCGTTGCCGCAACCGAGCGTCCACGCTTTTAGCACAAACAAAAATGCCCCCGACACCGGGGGCATTTTCTATTTGCTATCGGCAAAAATTTTCTTGAGCCGCGCCAAAAGCTCTGGCGGTGTATTTGAGATTTGTGCCATGGCCTTGACCAGATCAGGCCCGCTAATCGGCGACACGGATATGCCCATCTTCTTAGCTTCGGCTAAAAATTCGGGATCGGCATGCGTGTCCATAAAAGCTTTTTGCAACGCTTCTGCACGATCTTTTGGAATACCCGGAGGAGCGGCAAAGGGCCGCGAGAAGAGATAAGGCAATTCTGCTAATTCAATCAATTTGCGTGCATCGTCATCACGCGCCAATTCGCGCGCTGTGGGAATGTTTGGAAAATCTGGATGGCGCGTGCGTCTGGCAAATTGCATCAATGCGCGCACAGGACTGTCAGGCCCCAGCCAATGCGGGCGACTGCTGACCACCGATGTATAATCGGTTGTGCGCCCTTCAATCTCGCCACGTTCAATGGCTAGAAAGAGTGCGTTGCTGTCAGGATAGCCAATAATCTGCTTGATGTTCATGCCAAGCGCGTCTTGCAAAATGAGGGGCACATCATTGCCTGTCGCCCCCTCACCCGTGCCACCAAGCACCACTGGTGGCCCACCCTTCACACGCGCCTGTTCAATGGTTTTGACCGGCGCATCTTTGCGCAACCACATGATATAGGCATCGTCTTCAAAATCTGACGTTGAGCCCAGCCATGTGAATTTTTGTGGATCATATTTGACACTGGAATTGACGCCCAGCAGCGCGATCAGCGGCATATTACGGGCAAAAAGCCCATAGGATGTGCCGTCTTTAGCCGCCACATTATAAATGTAATTGGCCGCAACAAGACTGCCAGCGCCCGGCATATTTTGGAAAACCACAGTGGGGTTTCCCGGAATATGTTTGCCAATAAAGCGCGCTACAAGGCGAGCCACAACATCATAACCACCGCCGGGACCATAGCCGACGATGGCTTGAACTTGTTTGCCACGATAAAAATCCGCAACTGAATCAGCAAGCGCAGCAGGACAATACAGACCCAGCGCAACGCTGGCTGCGATCAATTTTTTTATCATGACCCCTCCCCGATTTTAAACTTTCTAGTGTGCGCTCACTGCCTATTCCGGCTTTTTATAGAGCTTGTCTTCCATGCGAGAGGGCACACCATCATTATGGAGCGCCTGCTCGAATTCCTTGCGAATGAATGGATCTTCCATCCAATAGGGAACGGCCTTGCCGCCCTTATTGACATCCATCGCCCACACATCTGCCATGGCTTCACCCGGCAGGCCGGGCTTCAAAGCCGAATGATTGTTGGGGCCAAACCAAGCGGTCAAACGCAATGGATCTTTGCTCACACCAAAATGCTGATGATACCAATCGCCAGACATAGGTGCCGCAGAGACAAGACCAACAGGCTCGTAATCTTGGCGCAAAACTTTATCGCCCTTGCCGTCTGCCCATGGCGTCATGCCAAGCGCTTCAGGCCAAGTGTAGGTATAGCCCTTACCCTTGATGCAGATGAGAACAGCAGCACTCTCGTGCTTATGCGATTTGGAATAACGGCCCGTTTCATGCTGACCAATCCACAGATGGAAACGCTGGCCAGCCATATAGGGCTCAAGTCGTCGATAGCCTGGCGAGCGACGATTATCGAGTGGCAATTCTGTGTTGAACACATCGGCGATAAAATTGGTGCGCTTCATCGCAAGGCCACGCACAGGATCAGGCGTGATGTCTTCTTGCGGTTTGAAATAATCTGATTCACCTGAATAGCGATCAGAAAAATCAAACGGGCAATCGAAGACAAAGCGCGGATTGTCGAACAGGTTCATCACATTTGGTGCTGACGTGCCGCACAATATGAGCGCTGGCGAATTGGTCGCATTCACAAAACGATGCGTGACATTAACGGGAATGGAAAACAACGAACCCGTCTGCCATTCGAATGTCTGCTTGGCTTTTGGATCGTCACGCCAGATTTCAGTGGAGCCGCGACCATCAACAACCAGCACTTGCTTCTCATAGAGATGCTTTTCGATATTGAGGGCACCACCGGCGGGCACTTCCACAACATACATGCCCCACAGACCTTCTGTGCCATAGAGCTGAATATAACTGCCGCGCCCACCCAGTCGGCGCCAGTTTGTCATTGGCAAATCTTGCACGCGCTTGACGCCAATGCCGCGAAAAATCGGCACGCCTTCCGATTCCATGAATTGATCATAGGGCATTTGGGGACGGCTAAATTTCCCAAAGCCAGCGTTCTCACCTGCCTTTGGCTCGTGCCAATGGCTGCGCTCATTCACGTCATGGGGCATTGCACCCTCCCTATTTATGTGTGGCTGGAGTCAAGCGCTCCGCTCATTTTTGGTCTCTATAGAACCATGCGCGCAATATCGCGCAAGGGATAATGTCGTTGCACTGCACTGCAAATCCTCTACCGCGATGGACGCGATAGAGGATAAATCACGCCGCGTTAAACGGCTGGGCCAATCGACTTTGGTGTACGAATTGGACCTTGAAGATCCGCTTCAGGAATCTTCATGATCGCGTCTTCATCAAAGATGTCGCCCATCTCTGAGGTCACACCGGTCACCTGCATGGCTTCGAGCCATTTGCGATGGATGCGTGGATCCTGATCTTCGTATTCCACCTGACGACCGCCCTGCTGGATCGACGTCGAGCCGCCGCCCTCAGCGCTCTTCTTGCGCAGCGAGATGAACGGGTAACGACGGCTGCCCAGACTGCAAGCCAGATAGCGTGCAGGGTGATCGCATGTGTTGAAATGCTGATGGAACATCCAGAACGGCGGCGTATACATGAAGCCGTGCTTCCAAGGGAATTCCTTGAACTCGGATTCGCCTTCATACCAAAGCAACGAATAGCCCTCGCCATCCACAGCATGGACATGGGTGCCGGCAGCATGACGATGCGCCTTCTTGTAGCGACCCTTTGGAATTTGCGATGAATGGGCATGCATCGTGCCGTCAGCCAGCACGAAGGACACGTTCAGCGAGCCTTTTCCGCGCTCACTTAATTCATACAATTTGAAAACAGTCAGATCGGGAACGCAGTTTGTTTCCCAAATGTTGAGCTGCGCTACACCTGTTCCACGCGTCACGGGAACCAATTCGCCTTCGCCTTCAAAATGATTTGCAGCGCCGACGCGCTCAGGGAATTTGAAGGGATTGTTAAAGACGAATTCCACATTGTGATACAGATTGAGTGTGAGCGGCGCATCATTGGTGCACGACACACGCACAGGCTCCAAACCAGATCCATTGAAAATCTGATATTGGCAATTCAATGGAATGGCGAACAGCGCCTTAGGGCCCCATTCGAAACTCTGCTTTTCACCATTGGGCAGCCAAATCGTGGTCGAGCCCGTGCCAGCCAATGTGTAGAAAAACGCTTCATAAAGATGCTTCATCGGGGCGGTTTTGCCGCCGGGGGGCACTTCCAGCACATAATTGGCCATGAAGTCGCCGCGTCCATGCGTATGAGCAAAGCAACCACGCGCGCCATAACGATCCCAAGGCGCCGTCTCCAGCGTCAAAAGGTCATGCCCGAAATCCAAATGCACAGGAATATTTTCGCCCTTCACCCAATCAAGATAAGGATCGACGAGAAATTTTCCGCCCATGCTGATGTCTTCTTCTGTCGTATTTGTATTCGACATTTTTATTCAAACTCCCTGTTTCTTGTTATTGCTTCGTGCCAGTGCCATCTGGGCCGAACGCACATGAGCTTCCCAAGCTGGAGCCCGCTCGATTCAACCAGATCGCATAACTTCAAAAACAGATTAGGGGACCGCGTGAAAAGGGGCAAGAGTGCTAATGGCCAGCGCATGGCCATATCTGGACAACACTGGCTGCAATCCCTATTGTTCGAGGGTCATAAGAAACCTCAGCTATAATGAGGGACGCGACCTTGGTGGGGATCAATGCACGACGTAGATGAAGACCATAACCACGCCGCCATGACGGATGCCCAAAAGCTAGAGATGGCGAAGTGGATTTGGAGCCAAGACAGCATTGAGCTTCGCACCATTGGCATCGATATTGGTAGCTCAACATCCCATCTTCTATTTGCTAAGGTCACTCTGCAGCGCCAAGCGCAGGGCCTTTCCAGTCGCTTTATCGTGACCGACCGCGAAGTGGTCTGGCGCTCGCCCATTATGCTCACCCCCTTCCTGCCCGACGGGATGATTGATGCCCATGCGCTCGATCACTTCATCCATGACTCCTATGATGCCGCCGGCGTGAAACGCTCTGACATTGATAGTGGCGCGGTGATCCTTACGGGTGAGGCTATCAAGCGCAAAAATGCGCGCGCCATTGATGAACTTTTCGCCCAAGAGGCAGGCAAATTCGTCTGCGCAACCGCTGGCCACAAATTGGAATGCACATTGGCCGCGCATGGTTCGGGCGCTGTTGCGCTGTCACGCGCGCGAGGCGACTGCCTGCTGCATGTCGATATTGGTGGCGGCACAACCAAATTGGCTTTGATTGATCGCGGTGTCATTCTTGGCGTCAGCGCCTTTGCTGTGGGTGGCCGTCTTTTGGCAACCGACGCACAGGGAGATTGGACCCGCATCGATCAATCGGCTTGGTTGGTTGCCAAAGATTTGGGCCTCACTGTCAGTTCGAAAACGGCAGCAGACCCGGCGTTTCGTCGTCAAATCGCTGGCCGCCTTGCCGATGTTCTCATCGACCAGATTGTCGGCGCGCCGCTTGATGAATTGGGCCTTGCCCTTGAACTCACCGAGCGTTTGCCGCGCCATGTGATGCCAAATGCCATCACCTTTTCTGGTGGCGTTTCGGAATATATTTTTGACACCGAAAGCAAGGATTTCGGCGATGTGGCGCGCGATTTGGCGCATGAGCTGCGCGCGCGCCTACCCTTGCGTAGCTCGCTTCCCATTGCAGATCCCGGCAATCGTATTCGCGCCACAGTGATTGGTGCTTCGCAATTCACCGTGCAGGTGAGCGGCAAAACCATCTATCTGCCAAAGCCAGATGTTTTACCCGTCCATAATGTGCCCGTTGTTACCATTCCCATGGATTTGTCAGGCGAGATTTTCCCAGACAAGATCACAGCGGCCGTGCGCGCCAAATTCGATCAACTCGATATTGATCCCGAAGGCCAATTGGCACTGGCGTTTTCTTGGACCGGTGATCCAGATTATCAGCGGCTCTTTGCCACCGCGACTGCGATTGCCAATGCTGTTGCGCCATCGGGCAAACGACGCGGCCTGTTGTTGCTGATGATTGATGGCGATATCGGCAAGACCATGGGCACGCTCTTGCACAAGGAATGTCATCTCAACAGCGACATTGTCTCAATTGATGGTGTGCAGCTGCAAGAGCTTGATTATGTCGATGTGGGTGAGATGATCTCACCACCGGGTGTTGTCCCGGTGGTGATTAAGTCTCTGCTGTTTTCTTAGACAGGTAAAGGCGGCTCGACGCCAGGATCCAACTGCATATCAAAAGCCGTCAAAAGAGCTGCCGTTGAAGCATAATTGCCCATCAAGGCAACCAGATCGACCAATGCGCGATTGCCAAACAATTTTTGGCATTGCGCATAAGTCTCCGATGTCACTTTGCGCGCACGAAAAATCTGTCGCCCCAAAGTGATGATGAGCGCATCATCCGCATCAAGTCCATCAAGAGAACGATTGTGCTTGATCGCTTCAATCGTCAATTCCGGCACGCCCGCCTTTTGCGCTTCATGTTCATGCGCTGCCCATTCGAATTGGCAATCACAGCAACGCGCCGTAATCAAAATGGCAACTTCGCGCACACGATCAGGAAAGCCAGCCTCAAAGCGGAGATAGCGCCCTAAAGGTCGGCGCGTTTTGGAAAGCTCAGGACTATGCAATTGAATCCCACCTGGACCGCGTAGACCACGAATCGAATGGCCGCCGGGCTTCATATGCACGTCGTAAATTTTCTGTGTTTCAGCATCAAGCTGGTCGCGCTCTGGTGGCGGCAAGCGACACCCAGATTCGGGATGAATATCGGCTGGATACATGTTCTCTTCTTTCAATTCGCTCATGGTAATTCTATCGGCCCGCGACACTATGGCCTGTGATGGCGTGGCCAATTCCTAATGGCTCCGCATCAACAAGCACAAAGGCCACGCGCGCTGGCTTATCGGTTTTGTTGATCCAGCGATGATTCGTGCCTCGTTGCACCATGACATCACCTGCTTTGAGTGTGACGGTTGAATCATCCATATCCATCTCAATCTCACCGATCAAGACAAAGACATAATCCACTGTCTCAGTGCGATGCATATTAGAGACGCGACCGGGCGGCAGATCATTCACGGTGACACGCGTGCCACCCATGGGAGGCGCTGTGCCCAGAATTCGTTTTCCCATATCCTCAACATCAACACCAACATTGTTGTCGGTTGGCGTTTTATCCGTGCACCAAATCAACGTCGACGAATTTCCAGCGGGTCCTGTCCGCGTGTTGAGATCGGTTCCGTCCCACAACACTTGCGAGATATTGTCGGCGCTATGTCCCGTCACGATACGACGAATGGGAGGAAGTTTATTTGACAGATCGGACATAAGCACATTTTCCTTTTCTTATTGGCGCACGCTTGCGCGATTAATCTTTCGAGAGTGCGGCCACATTGGCCAGAACATCAGCTGGTGTTTTGTAGACTTGCGCAATCAACTCGGTCAGCTCTTCGCCAGACATGGAGCCAAAGGTTTCAAGTCGTTCTCGCTCGAGATCTTTGCGAAAGTCGGCATCATCAAGTGTCGCCATAAATGCTGCTCGCAAAGCATTCACACGCTCAATTGGCACATTGGGAGGCGCCACAAAAGGACGCGCGGCGGCGAGCGGCGCGAAGGCAACTTGCAAGGCTTGACGATCGGCCTCATTGGCAACGAACTGAGAGACGAGCGGAACATTGGGCAATTTAGGATGTGGCTTGAGCGCCAATTGTCCCAAGATATAAATCTTATCGCCCACCAACCAATCTGGCTTGGTGTGATTGAGTGTCGACCACATCAGAGCCGGAAAGCCATCCACCTCGCCGCGCTCCATAGCGAGCAGCCCTTGCGTCGCCGTCTGATAGCCCGCAACAATTTTAAGCTTGGTTCCAATAAACCGATTGAGCACGCGCGCATTAAAATAACTGCCGCTGCCAGCTCCAGTCGCTGCCACCGTCATGCCCGTGGATATTGCTTTTTCAATGCTATCAACACCACTCGCACGCGTAGATACAAGCAAGCCCACTTCGGACGCCATGCTGCCGATCCAATTGAGCGTCTTGCTATCATACCGCGCTTTGGTTTCACCCAGTAGCGGAAGATAGGGGATTGGATTGTTGACGGTGGCAAAGACTGACCCATCTTTGGGCGCCACACCGGCGAGATAATTGGTGGCCGTTAGGCCGCCAGCGCCATCCATCTGCTTGACGATAATGGTCGGACTCCCGGGCAAATAGCGCGGAAAATGACGCGCTAAAATTCGTGCGTAGGAATCATAGCCAGCACCCGCTCCTGCTGAGACGATGAGCTCCATCGTCTTGCCGGCATAGAATGAGCGAACACTGTCGTCAGCGATGGCCTGCTGCGATAGGCTAGCAAACAGTGCGGCCAGCAAACAAATTCTCTTCACCGACCCAACTCCGCTGAATTTCCTTTTATTTGAAAAAGCGTTTGATCGCGTCATGGCATATACGCCATGCGCGCAACCATTGCAGTGACAGCTTTGCCATGGCCTTGAATAGCAACCATCACCTCTTCACGTGTCATGCCAGACTTCAACGCGTTAGGCTCAAGGTCTGTCGCAATGAGCGAGATGACATAATGATGTGATCCGGTATTGGGCGCGGGACATGGTCCAAAATAGACGATTGTGTCAGAGGCGTTTTTTCCGCCCACAATCGACTTGCTATCCTGTGTGGCCTCACCCTCCGCAAGGCTCGTCACATTGACTGGGATACCATAGGCCACCCAATGCGAAACGCCGACGCCCATGCGCCCCTCTGGATCCCACATCATCAACACGTAACTTTTCGTTCCCTCAGGACCAGCCGTCCATGACAGCGGTGGCGAGATATTATCGCCTCTGCAATTTTTATTGATCGGACTTATGCCGCCATGCTTCTTTTGCAACTGGCCGTTATCTTCAAAGGCGGACGAGCGAATTGAAAAAACATCTGCAGCGTTTGCCGACATTGCTCCACCAAGCACCAGCCCGGCCACCAAAGACAGAGATTTCAAAAATTGAACGCGTGCCATTCATTATCCCCAAGTTTTAAGAAGACTTATGTTGGATATTTACAAAGGTTTGAATTTCGGAACCGATGTCACATCAGACACGTCGTCGAAGACAACTGTCACTGCCATGTCGCAGCGCACGTCATCAGGCGGAATACCGATCACGTTGGACAGAATGCGCGGCCCCTCCTCCAATTCGACAAGGGCTACTACATAGGGCACATCTTCCGTGAAAGCGGGTCTGTAAATACGGTCATAAATCACGAAGCTAAAAACTTTGCCGCGCCCAGACACTTGCGACCATTTGAACTGTGTCGACAAACAATGTGGACAGGTGCGCGATGGCGGGAACCAATGCTTATTGCAATCTTCGCATTGCGGAAGTTCCAGCCGATGTTGGCGCGCGGCTTCCCAATAGGGCAGCGATTCTGGAGCGGGCTGAGGAACGGGTTTCGGAATCTGGCTCATCACGCTCTCCCAAGAATGAGTGTTGAGTGACATACTTGATTGCCACCATGTCCTGAAATCAATGCAATCTCTGCGTCTTTCACTTGGCGATGCGCTGGATAAGTATGACGCATTTGCCGCACGCCTTCGACGATCTGCAGCATGCCTTCGCCGTGCGCCTCAGATAATTGTCCGCCCGACGTATTGGTTGGCAAAGCACCGCCCAGACGCAAAGCGCCAGAGGCAACAAAATCGCCACCCTCTCCTTTTTTGCAGAAGCCATAATCTTCTAATTGCGTGAGAACCATATAGGTGAAGCAATCATAAATCTGCGCGGTATCAACATCGCGCGGACCAAGCCCCGCCATGCGATAGGCCGTCTCGCCTGCCTGTTTGGCAGACGTCATCACCATGTTGTCATCGGCAAACCAACCACGCAGATTATTATACGTGCCAAAGCCTTTGATGAGCACGGGTGGCTGTTTGAGGTCGCGTGCGCGTTCTCGGCTTGTCACAATCACCGCACCCGCCGCATCGCTTCGCAAGCTGCAATCATACAATCCAAACGGCCGCACGATGGAGCGCTGCGCACGATAGTCTTCCATCGTGAGGACTTTTTTCATCTGCGCATCGGGATTGCGCAAAGCGTGCTCGCGAAAGTCCACCGCTATATGTCCAAAGTGCTCTTTCGTCGTTCCATACAAATGCATGTGACGTGTCGCGCCAAAGGCGTGCGTGGCGGCTGCACCAAAATATCCATATTCAGGACCAAATTCTTTGGCGAGCTGGCTGTCTGGCCGCGTCTCATTGCGCACGCGCGCCTCTTCGGACTTATGCGTGCGCGACCACGCATCGCGTCCATAGCCACACAGCACCGTGGTTGCTAGACCATGACGGATGGCCATCACAGCCAGCGCAATAGATAGGATTTGACTGGCACCACCATTTGTAGCCGTCGTTGAAAATTTGGCGTTAATGCCAAGACGTTCACCAACGAGCTGATGTTGGCTATAGAGCTCATCAGGTCCACGACAGATGATGCCGTCAATGTCGCTCACCTGCACGCCAGATTCTGAAATGGCATTGCGCATAGCCTCAACAATCAAATCGAGACTCGACACGCCGGGCACTTTGCCCAAACGCGATGTACCTGCGCCAACAATGGCGCAAATATCGCGCAGTTCGGTTGAAGGATGTATCATAGTCACTCCCTTTTATTTCGCTAAGGCGCGCAGGCGCTCAACAACTTCAGGCGGCGCTGTATAGACGCGGTCCAAGAGCGCGTTGATGGTGACACCGTCCACCGGATCAATCTCAGCATTTTCCCGCTCTGCTTCAGCTAAAAACTTGGCGTCTTTCATCGTTGCGTCAAAAGCCGCGCGCAACATCGCCACGCGATCAGTCGGCACACCCGGCCCCAAAACAAAGGGCCGTCCCATCACCTGCTCGGCAAAAGCAATTTCGAAAAGCTGTTTGTCCTGCGCTGATGTCATAAGGTCCAGCGCTGTTGGCACATCGGGAAACGCCGGATCGCGCTGCATACCCATCTGCATAATGAGATGAACATTGCCCGCCTTCACCCATGGTAAAAAGCGGTTTCGAAACGGCGCTGATGAGCCGCCAGAAATATGACCGTCGACTTCAGCACGCTCCACAGCCAGCAAACAGGCTTGCGAGCCATCATAGCCGTCGATGGGCTTGATCTTGGCGCCATACAGATCATTGAGCATGCGTGCGTAGATAGAGCTTGGAGAATTACGCGCTGTCGAACTTACCGTGAGCGCATGAGTTTTCAAATCTTGAGCTGACTTCACTCCTGATTTGTCGCCAACAATCAAGAGACCAATCTCTTGCTGGGGTGACCCTAGCCAATGAAATTTTCTGGCATCAAATTGAATGCCTGAATTATTGAAATCATAAAAGCGAGCGAGCCCTGTGTTGCGCGATAGTCCGCCGATAATTGTGCCGTCCTGCGGTGCGACATTATAGATATGGTTGGCGGCCTTGAGCCCTTCTGCGCCCGGCATGTTCTGCACGGAGATTGTGGGCTCGCCGGGAATATAGCGGCTCATGTGACGCGCAAGGAGACGCGCATATTGATCGTAGCCACCACCCACCGATGCGGATGTGATAAGCAATAATTTCTTGCCCTTATAGAAATCAGCAAGCGTATCGGCATGCGCCGACCAATGCGTGCCTGTTAACGAAAGGGCTGTGCCAGCGAGTGCGCCACAAATGGTCCGGCGTGACAATTCTTTGCATGTCATTTGCAAAATCTCACTTTTCGTTTTTCAAATTTAAGCCTGCCAAAATCTCTTCCGTGTGCTCACCAAGCTCGGGTGAAGCGGAATGAATGACTGGCGGCGTTTCCGACATGCGAAGACCGTTGCGAATGAGACTGACTTTTCCCAATTTACGATGCGGGAGTTCTTTGCGCATTTCGAGATGCTGAACTTGAGGATCGTTAAAAACATCGTCAAAATTATTCAATGGTGCCGAGGGAACATCCTCTTGAAGGAGTTTGTTCAGCCAAAAGAGTCGATCTTGCGTTGCAAACACATCAGATAAGACTTTATGCAAAGCGTTGTAGTTTTTGCCGCGCGTTTCCTTGGTCTTAAATCTCTCATCCGTGAGTAGGTTCGGCAGCCCAACCACACGCGTCAGCCCTTCCCAAAATTTGGTTGGCGAAGAAAGATGAACGACTAAGGGCTTTCCATCGCCCGCTACAAAGGCATAAACTTGGGCTCGATGTGTACGGGTGGCGCGGCTTGGCACCTTGCCATTTTCAAAATAATTCGCTGCATTTTCTCCGCAGAATGAAATGGTTGATTCCAGCAAGGATGTATCAACACGCTGGCCGCGGCCTGTGCGTCCACGCGCAACCAATGCAGTGAGAATGCCATTGCAAGCAACCATGCCCGACAAATGGTCAGACAAGGAAATGCCCATAGGATTTGGATTTTCCATATCCGTGAGCAGACTCAACAATCCGCTCATGGCCTGCCCCACCGTGTCGTAACCTGGCCGTGACGCGTAAGGCCCTGTCGAGCCAAAACCTGTGATGGCGCAATAGATCAAACCCGGATTGTCTTTGGCGAGATCATCATAGCCAAGCCCAAGTTTTTCCATTGTGCCAGAGCGAAAATTCTCAATGACAACATCGGCTGTCTTGACCAGTGCACGGGCAGCTGTGACGCCCTCCTCGCTTTTCAGATCAAGAACGATGCCTTTTTTATTCCGATTTACGGAGCCAAACGTAGGGCTATATTCAACACGTCCCCAACCGCGGAACGGATCGCCCTTTCCCGGAGCTTCAACTTTAATGACGTCGGCACCAAAATCAGCGAGCAACATGCCCGCGTAGGGACCGGAAACATAATTCGCAAATTCAATAACGCGGATGCCTTCAAGTGCTCCAGACACATTCATCTCCCTTTTCTTATTTTTGTTGTTTTAAGTCTTAGTCTAATCGGTGCTTGCTTATGTCAGCGCGTTCGTTGGCGCGCGGGATAATCTCATGCCCCGAAGCATAGACGTCCGTGTCGCCATAAGCGGCGCGGCGACTTCGGAACATGGGCGATGCGAGCGAGCCCAATTCAACGGTCATAAGACTGGTTGGTGCGGCATGAGCATTGAAGTGCTGATGAAATGTCATGCCGGGAAGTCCGGTCAAAACACCATGCTGCCAATCGGTTTTGACGATATCTGATGTCTCAGATTCAAAGGACAACGTATAGCCCTCGCCCGTCACGCCCAGCAGATGACTCCCTTGCATCTGCCGCTTGGCAAGCCCGGCACTTTTTGCAGCCAAAGTTGTAAGATCAGCACCAATGACACTGTCGCCGCGCGAGAGCGCAGCCTGTTGCGGCATCTGCCTGGATAGATTGACCTCAAAGCCGGCTTCAACCGCTTTGCGCTGACGTGCGCTCATAGGCGCATCATTGTTGAAAATGAAAGTTTCGTTGCGATATAGGCCCATCAAATAGCGCATATCGTTGAGAGCTATCAGACGCGCCGAACTGGCCCCTTCAGCTTTATGCGTGCAGCTTGCATTAACGGGCACGAAGATCAAAGATTTTGGAGCCCATGTCACGCTGTGACGCGTGCCATCTGAGAGCACAAATTCACTAACGCCCGTGCCATCCAGAACGTACAAACATTCATCATAAAGGTGACGAATTGGCGTTGTGCTTTTGCCGGGCGCAATCTCGAAAAGGAAAGCGGTGAGATAATCGCATCTGCCATCAACATGGCAGATTGCGCCCTTCACACCAAAGCGAGCCCAAGGGCTCGTCTCCACTGCAAAGAGGTCAATTGCGGCTGCCGCAACAATCGGCACGCCTTCACTCTTGGCCCAATTGACATAGGGATCGACAAGATATTTTTGATCGAGGTTGGCTGGGGTCATGTCAGTCACGTTCAAACTTTCCCCACGAAAAGTGATTCATCAATGAATGGGCCCATGCGGGATTCCACATCATTGCGTTTGATTTCGTCGAGCCAAATGGAATGGACGCGTGGATCTTGATCCTCGTATTCAACTTGCGCACCACCTTGCTTGACGTCCTTGTCAACACCAACGTCCCAGATCTCACGCTTCATTTTCAGCAAGGGATAGCGCACGGTTCCAATTTGAAGCGCTAAGTAGCGCGAGGGATGGTCAGCCACATTGAAATGCTGATGGAACATGGAATCGGGTGGGCAATAGACGCAGCCATGTTCCCAATTGACGCGCGTAAAATCTTCATGTTCTTCGCGCCACAGCAGAGAATAACCGGCACCCGTCACGGCAAAAACACAGACGCCGTCAAAATGGCGATGGCCTTTTTTATAGGTACCAACGGGCATTTCTGAGGAATGTGCGCCAATCGTGTTTTCCGTCAACATGAAGCGAAGGTTGGAACCTCCCGCGCCGCGCTTGGACCATTGTTTGAGCTCAAAATCGGAAAGATCGGGAACAAAATTTGTTTCCCATTGATGACGACCAGGTGAAATGGAAATAAACTCACCTTCGCCCGCAAAATAATTCGGACTGCCAACGCGCTCAGGAAACGAAACGGGACAATTGAAGATTAGGTCCTCATCGCGAAAGCGATTCATGGTGAAGACCATATTGTTGACAGAGGCAAAACGAGCCGGCTCTAATCCAGATCCGTTGAAATATTGATGCGTGGCATTCAGCGGAATCGAAAAAAGACTTTTTGGCCCCCATTCAAAACTATGTTTGCGTCCATCTTCCAAAACCACAGTTGTGGAGCCGTGTCCTGAGATAACGTAAATCACCTCTTCACAAATATGCTTTAGAAGGGCCGATTTTCCGCCCGGCGGCAATTCGAAAGCAAAGATCGAAATGTAGTCGTCGCGGCCTTTGAGGTGGCAAAACGCGCCATTCATGCCATAGCGATCCCAGCGAGCAACTGGCACTTTGCGTATATCGATTCCAAAATCTTCGACAATAGGGACGCCTTGTGCATGTGCCCAGTCGAGATAAGGATCAGCCAAGTGGACCGCTGACATGGATGCTTCCTCTTTGTTAACGCATGGCATCGCGCACACGCGCAATCGTTGCTTTGTCGGCTTTGTAGCCACTTGCCACAATGGCAGCGAGTGTTCCGGGCGAGACATATGAAATGTTGAGACCTCCTTTTTTAGCCTCTTCAATCAACTCGGGATCGCGCAGAGCAGCAGCAAAAGCTTCACGCAGTGCGGTCAATCGCTCTGGTGGCACGGTGGGAGCTGCGACAAAGGGACGCCCCATGCCAGCACGCAGTAGAAAGAATTCTATAGCGCGTTGCTCGTCATCAGATTTTGCAAGGCCAGCGAGTGTTGGAATGTCTTTCATGCGCTCGTCTGGTGTGATTGCGCCTTGAACAAAAATGCGGCGACTTCCATCACGAAAACTTGGCTCGCGTGCGGCCGTATCATAGCTGATGAAGGTGCCATGCACTTCGCCCCGCTCAACCGCCAGATTCATATCGCGCGAGCCGGGATAGCCCGACACAATGCGTATGTTGAGCCCAAAGAGTTTTCGCAAAACATCGGGATAAGTTTGGCTATCGGCGCCGCTGCCGGTAGCGGCGACAATGAGCTCTTTGGTGCGCAATTCAGCCACGGATTTAATGGGCGCATCGGCGCGAATAAAACCAACGATCGTGT
>CAIUDK010000128.1 GCA_903897875.1 uncultured Hyphomicrobiales bacterium | reverse complement strand
CGGAACATGCCGAAGGCGTGATTTCGGCTCTCCTGCAAGGCGGCAAACAGATTGATCGTTTGGGTGCTGGCGAGAAGGGTCTCGTTGTTCTCAACCAAACGCCTTTCTACGGTGAGTCCGGGGGCCAAATTGGCGACATGGGCGTCATCAGCGCGGTGGGACTGCGTGCGGTTGTCACCAATACGCAGAAGAAATTGGGCGATCTGTTTGTTCATGAAGTCAGCGTCGAGAGCGGTGAACTCACGGTCGGTATGGCGGTTGAGCTGACGGTCGATCACGCACGCCGCACAGCCATTCGCGCCAACCATTCGGCGACCCATTTGCTGCATGAAGCTTTGCGCATGGTGCTGGGTGATCATGTCGCCCAAAAGGGCTCATTGGTTTCCAGTGATCGTCTGCGGTTTGATATTGCGCATCCAAAGCCCATCACCGACGCTGAATTGGCGCAGGTGGAAGACATTGCCAATCGTATTGTCTTGCAAAATGCACCGGTGGTTACCCGTTTGATGGGCGTTGAAGAAGCCATCAAATCAGGCGCACGCGCCTTGTTTGGCGAAAAATACGGCGAAGAAGTCCGCGTTGTGTCGATGGGCACTGAGACTGGCGAGACAGCCGAACGCGCCTATTCGGTCGAATTGTGCGGTGGCACACATGCGATCCGCACCGGCGATATTGGTTTGATCACCATTGTGGCTGAGAGTGCAGTGGCCGCTGGTGTGCGTCGCGTTGAGGCCAAGACGGCCGATGCTGCGCGCCATCATCTGAATGTGGAATCGCGTCGCTTGCGCGATATCGCCACCGTGTTGAAAGCACCTGCCGATGATGCGGCTGAGCGTTTGACCGTTCTGCTCGACGAGCGTCGCAAGATGGAGCGTGAATTGTCCGAAGCGCGTCGCAAGCTTGCGATGGGCGGCGGTGGCAAGGGCGCTGATGAGGCTGTGCGCGAGATTGCAGGCACGAAGCTGTTTGCCCGCGCCGTCACAGGCGTTGAGATGAAAGATCTCAAATCTTTGGCCGATGAAGCCAAGGCGACGATTGTGTCTGGCGTTGTTGTGATTGTTGGCGTGGCCGATGATGGCAAGGCTGGCGTTGTCGTGGCGGTAACGCCCGATCTCACCACACGCTTTAATGCGGTCGATTTTGTGCGCATTGCTGCTGGCGCATTGGGCGGCAAGGGTGGCGGTGGTCGCCCTGATATGGCCCAAGCTGGCGGTCCAGATGGTGACAAGGCAGAGGCGGCGCTTGCAGCTGTTGCCGATCACATGGGCACACAGGCAGCCGCAGAATGACACGGCGGCGTCGTGGCCCCCTTGGGCGCTTTCGACGTCGTGTGCACTTCCTTCTAGACGCTGGCGGTAGCGATTGGCGTAGCCTGTTGTTGCATCGCAGTTTGGTTGCGCTTGTGGTTGCAAGCGTGGCCGGCATTGTTTTGGAAACAGTGCCAGAGCTGGAGCGCGCCCATCACGCCCTCTTTGCAGCAATTGAGACAATTGCCGTTGGCGTCTTCACACTCGAATATGTTTTGCGCTTGTGGAGTGCGCCCGAGCATACGCCGTATGAAGATCTTCATCCTTGGCATGCGCGCCTTAGTTTCGCGCTGAGCGGCTCGGCCCTCATCGATCTGTTAGCCATTGCGCCGTTTTATCTCACCATGTTTCTGCCGGATGAATTGCGCATTCTGGTATTGTTGCGTCTGCTGCGCTTTTTGAAACTCGCGCGTTATTCGCCCGGCATGCGTTCATTATTTGCGGCTTTGGCTGTGGAGCGCAAGGCGCTGTTGGCGACGATGGTTGTGCTGATTGGTTTGGTGCTGCTGGCCGCAACTGCGATGCATATTGCTGAGCGGCAGGTTCAGCCTGATCGTTTTGGCACGATCCCCGATGCGATGTGGTGGGCGATTGTGACCCTCACAACCGTTGGCTATGGCGATGTGATTCCACTCACTGTTGTGGGGCGTATGATCGCCGGTGTCACAATGCTGATGGGCATTATGATGTTGGCGCTCCCCATTGGTATTATTTCACAAGCTTTTGCTGAACAGATCCATCGGCGTGAATTTGTTGTCACATGGGGCATTTTGGCGCGCGTGCCCGCATTCGCCATGTTGTCGGCCTCCGAGATTGCTGAGATTATGAATTATCTGCAGGCGCAAACTGTGCCGGCCCATACGCTCATCGTTCAAAAAGGTGAGATCGCGCATTCGATGTATTTTGTCACATCAGGCGAGGTCGAAGTGGAATCGGCTGCCGGCAAAGTGCGTTTGGGTGAGGGACATTTCTTTGGCGAGATGGCTCTGCTCAAGAAGACGCGGCGCAATGCAACGGTGCGTTCAACACGCGCCACCAAGCTTTTGGTGTTGGGCGTGTCCGACCTGATGGCCTTGATGGAACGCAACCCCGCCATCCGCGCGCATATCGAAAGTGTTGCCGCTCAGCGAAGCTGATCTGGAACCGGTCTGTCCCTGCTGTGTTGATTGAGCACGAGAGGCGAGGCGCTTTGCCGATCCCTCGGGGAGTCTCGTGCCATGAGCTTGGGCAATCTTCTCTATTGGGCCGTTGCATTTTTGGTGATCGCGATTGTTGCGGCACTGTTTGGCTTTGGCGGTGTTGCAAGTACAGCCACTGAAGGCGCGCGCATGTTGTTCTGGGTCGCACTGATCCTGCTCGTGCTATCTCTCATTTTCGGATTGTATCGACGATGAGTGGGCTCTTCTCAAAAATCCTGATCCCCGTTGATCTAGCTGAGTTGATCGTATTGAAGTCGGCGTTGGAAAAGGCTGTTGCTTTGGCCAATTGGTGCGGCGCGGATTTTCGTTTGGTGAATGTGCAAAACCTATTGCCACTCACTTTTATGGATTATGTGCCAGCCGATTTTGATGATCTGCAAAAGCGCGAAGCGTCTGCGCAACTGATCAATATGGAGAGCAAGATTGCGCTGCCCAAAGAGCGCGTGTCGTCCTGTGTCCGCATCGGCTCCATCTATTCAGAAATTTTAAGTGAAGCCGATGAATGGGGCGCAGATTTGATCGTGGTGGGCTCGCATCGCCCCGCCATGTCAACCTATCTGCTGGGCTCCAACGCCAAAACCATTGTGCGCCACGCCAAATGTTCTGTGTTGGTTGTGCGCGATTAGTTTACGTGCCGATGTTGATCTTCACGGTCTCGATCAATTGTTTCAGCGTGAAGGGCTTTGGCAGGAATCCAAAATCCTCGCCCGCTGGCAGATTGCGTGAGAACGCATCTTCCGCATAGCCGGATACGAAAATGATCTTGGCCTTGATGCCGCGCTTGCGCATTTCGCCCAGCATGGTTGGCCCATCCATCTCAGGCATCACAACGTCGGAGATGATGAGATCAACTTTGCTGCCAGCCGCTTCCACCGCCTCCAGCGCTTCGACGCCAGAGCCCGCTTCAATCACCGTATAGCCGCGAGAGGCGAGCGCGCGCGCACCAAAGGCGCGCACGGCCTCTTCATCCTCAACCAACAAAACAATGCCTTGTCCGGTGTGGTCGGCAGCAGGTGCCTTCACAGCCTCCTTGCGCGCTTCAATGTCCTTTTCATCGGGAATGTAGCGCGGCAGGAAGATGCGGAACGTGGTGCCCTTGTCGATGACCGTATCGCAGAAGATCCAGCCGCCTGTTTGTTTGACGATGCCATAGACCATCGACAGACCAAGGCCGGTGCCTTTGCCAACTTCCTTGGTGGTGAAGAAGGGTTCGAAAATCTTGTCTTTGACGTCGTCAGGAATGCCGGTGCCGGTGTCTTCGACTTCAATCACAACATAGTCGGCGGCAACCAACAGGCTCTCGTTGAACTGCGCACACTCGGCGGCAGTCACATTGCGGGTGCGCAAGGAAATGCGCCCACCGTCTGGCATCGCGTCGCGTGCATTGACGACGAGGTTGATGACGACCTGCTCGAATTGGTTGATGTCGGCTTTGATGAGCCAGAGATCGCGGCCGTGGCGCAGATCCACTTCGACCTTTTCGCCCACTAGGCGGCGCAGCAACATCTGCAATTCAGACAGCACCTCGCCCAATTGCAGGACTTGCGGGCGCAAGGTTTGGCGGCGCGAGAACGCTAGCAATTGGCGCACAAGACCAGCCGCGCGATTGGCGTTCTGCTTGATCTGCATAATGTCTTGGAAGGCAGGATCAGTGGGGCGATGATTGGCCAGCAACAGATCTGAATAGCCAATGATGGCGGTCAGAACATTGTTGAAATCATGCGCCACGCCGCCAGCCAATTGGCCGATGGCCTGCATCTTTTGCGATTGGGCAAAGCTCTCTTGCAGCGTGCGCTGCTCGGTCATATCGAGCGCGAAGATGATGGCGCTTGTGCCTTCCTCACCCTCTTCAGATGGCGATAGATAGAGACGCGCCGAGCGTGCGCCATCGCCTGTCAATTCGACATCAATGGGGGGTGCATCGGTTTTGCCATCGGCTGCCGCAGCAATGCCAGCCTGAAGGCCGGGACGATCCCGCTCGGCCAAGGCTGAATAAATCAAACGTCCGCCATCACCCTTGAGGGCTTGTGGACATAGGCGCGCAAAGGCTGCATTGGCGCGGATGATATAGCCGGAGCGATCAACGGCGGCGATGGCGACGGGTGTCTGGTTGAAGAAACGTGCAAAGCGAACTTCAGCGGCGCGCAGATTTTCGGCTGGCTCTTCGCCCGGTGCGCGATTGAGAATGAGGGTGCGCGAGGGACCAGCCACGCCGTCCTGCCCGAAGGCAACACGGTGGATGAGGCGCACCGGCAGGCTTTGTCCGTTGCGACGCTTGAGATCTACATCGATCTGTTCGGTTTTCACGGCATTGGGCGTGCTGGCAATGGCCAACAATAATGACGCACCATCGCCAGCTAGAATGTCGAAGGTGCGCAGTCCGCCTGATCCGACTTGCGCCAGATCATAATCAAGCCAGCCAGCCAGAGTGGCGTTCATATAAGAGATGGAACCGTCAGGCTCAGCTGAGAAAAAGCCAGCCGGTGCGTGATCGAGAAAGTCGATGGCGTGTTGGAGTTCTTGAAAGACGTTCTCGTGACGCTCACGCTCACGCGTGACATCGGTCACGGTCCACAATGTTGCTTTGCGCAAACCTGAGAGTTCAATCGGGCGAACGCTGACGCGATACCAGCCCACAGGACCGTCGCCTGTCAGGGGCGGGGAGAGACGCAATTCTTCTGTGCAGCGCTTGCCTTCGCGGGCCGCCAAAGCCAGACGATAGACCGCTTCGGACACATCAGGCGTGCCAGAAAATAGACGATCGACCGTGCGCAGGGACACAAAATCATGCGCGCCTGAAAACGCCATATAGGCTTGGTTGGCGTAGATGACGCGCTGCTCGCCCTCGACCAGCAGAAGGCCGTCGTTTGTCGTATCGGTCAATTGTTGGGTGACGTCGTTGCGGGATGAGTGTCCGCTGAGCTGAAGAAAGCCAACAGCATAGGCAAAGAGCGAGACGACGCCCGCAATAGATCGGAAGAGCACACGTCTGAACTCCAGT
>CAIUDK010000127.1 GCA_903897875.1 uncultured Hyphomicrobiales bacterium | reverse complement strand
GCCATGGCCAACATGGGCGTGAAGGTTGAGAAGCATCATCACGAAGTGGCATCGGCTCAGCATGAGCTCGGCGTGCAGTTCGGTACGCTCGTCACCATGGCCGATCACATGCAGATCTATAAGTACTGCATCCATCAGGTCGCCCAGAGCTACGGCAAGTCCGCCACCTTTATGCCAAAGCCAATCTTTGGCGATAACGGCTCAGGCATGCATGTTCACCAGTCAATCTGGAAAGACGGCAAGCCTGTGATGGCTGGCAACAAATATGCTGACCTCAGCCAAGAGTGCTTGTGGTACATCGGCGGCATCATCAAGCATGCCAAGTCGTTGAACGCTTTCACCAATCCATCGACGAACTCTTACAAGCGTCTCGTCCCGGGTTATGAAGCACCTGTGTTGCTCGCCTATTCGGCTCGTAACCGTTCGGCCTCATGCCGTATTCCAACAACGTCGAATCCAAAAGCCAAGCGCGTGGAAGTTCGCTTCCCCGATCCAACGGCAAATCCATATCTCGCCTTTGCTGCGATGTTGATGGCCGGCATCGACGGCATCGTGAACAAGATCGATCCAGGCGCAGCTATGGATAAGGATCTCTACGATCTGCCACCTAAGGAATTGAAGAAGATTCCAACCGTGTGCGGCTCGTTGCGCGAAGCGCTGGAAAGCCTCTCGAAGGATCGTCAATATTTGAAGAGCGGCGACGTCTTCAACGACGACTTCATCGACAGCTATATCGAGCTGAAGATGCAGGACGTTATGCGTTACGACATGACACCGCATCCAGTCGAATTCGACATGTACTACAGCTACTAATCTTGCGATTGGTGTTGAAAAAGGCGACCTTCGGGTCGCCTTTTTTGTTTGGCGTCGCATATGGTGTTTGCGTATGCAGTTGCGTTAGGAACTATGCTTCATGAGTCTCCCCGAAATCTTTGATGCTGACCTGCTAGACTGGTCGTTACGTATTGCTGCTTCGCTTGTTGCTGGCGGTTTGATTGGGTTGAACCGGGACATGCATGGCAAGCCGACTGGCGTGCGTTTGCATGGCTTGGTGTCGCTCTCGAGTGCTTTGCTGGTGATGGCTGCCCAACAGGTGAGCGATCCCGCCGGTGTAACGCGTGTTATTCAGGGCATTGTGGGCGGCATTGGCTTTTTGGGCGCTGGCGTGATTATGCACGGCAGCGGTGCTCCACGTGAAAGCGAGACAGTTGTCACATCCGCGTCGCAGATTGTGCCGCATGGTCGCTTGGCGATCCATCATCTGACCACCGCCGCCTCCATCTGGGCCACGGCGGCGTTTGGTGTGGCCTGTGGCCTGGCGCTTTGGCGTTTGTCGATCTTGGCCATAATTGGAACCACCTTGGCGCTGATTGTGGGCAATGCGATTGATCGCAGAATGTTTGGGCGGCTGGGTATTGAGGATTTGGGCGGCGATCCGCTGGAGTGACGCTTCAGTCTGCGTCTTTCAGATCCTATCCTTGGGAAAAACAGCATTCGGGCAAGCAATCCGTTTCCGTTCCGTTCACATCGGCGCGCGAACATGGCATAACGCTGACGACTACGAATCGAAGAAAGCTTAGGGCGCATGTCGAATAACAATGATCTCTTTGGTGGCGCGGCCTCCCGCAAGGCTCCAGCGGCAAAAGCCGCTGCGGCTAAGGCCCCTGCGGCCGCCCCTGCCCCTAAGCGCCCCACATCTGGCACGCCGGGTGAGGCTGATTATAACGCCTCCTCGATTGAAGTGCTTGAAGGGCTAGAGCCCGTTCGTCGTCGCCCCGGCATGTATATCGGCGGCACCGATGAAGCCGCCATGCATCATCTGTTTGCCGAAGTTCTCGACAATGCGATGGATGAGGCTGTGGCGGGTCATGCCACATGGATTGATGTGACGTTGGAGCCCGGCGATTGGCTCACCGTGATCGACAACGGTCGCGGCATCCCAGTTGATCCGCATCCCAAATTCCCAAAGAAGTCGGCGCTTGAGGTCATTATGACCACGCTGCATGCGGGCGGTAAGTTTGACTCTGGCGCCTACCAAACATCGGGCGGTTTGCACGGCGTGGGCGTGTCGGTTGTGAACGCGCTGGCCGAGACGCTTGAGGTTGAAGTTGCGCGCGGCCAAGTGCTGTATCGCCAAGTGTTTCAACGCGGCGTGCCCACCACGAAGCTTGAGACAATTGGCAAAGCGCCCAATCGTCGCGGCACCAAAGTTCGTTTCCGGCCTGATGAGCAGATTTTTGGCAAGGGCTTGCACTTTAAGCCTGCGCGTTTGTTCCGCATGGCGCGCTCCAAAGCCTATCTCTATGGCGGCGTTGAAATTCGCTGGCACTGTGCGCCTGAATTGATCGAGGCTGGCTCTGCGATCACGGCTGAGGCTGTGTTCCGCTTCCCCGGCGGCCTCAAGGATTATCTGGCGCAAGATATTGAGGGCAAGGATCTCGTTGTTGATCAACCCTTCACCGGCAAGGTCGAGAAGCCCGGCGGGCATGGCTCAGTTGAATGGGCTGTGACGTGGTTGGCGGGCGATGATGGCTCGGTGCATTCCTATTGCAACACCATTCCCACACCCGACGGTGGCACGCATGAAGCGGGTCTGCGCATCGCGCTTTTGCGCGGTTTGAAAGATCACGCTGATCGCATTGGCCAGACCTAGCGCCTGTCGATGATTACCACTGATGACATCATGCTGACCTGCGCCGCTATGATCTCGGTGTTTATCCGCGAGCCAGAATTCCAAGGCCAGAACAAGGGCCGTCTGATGACGGCGGAAGCGTCACGACTGGTCGAAAATACCTTGCGCGATGCGTTCGATCATTGGTTGGCCGCCTCGCCCTCGCAAGCGCTCAAATTGCTTGATTGGTCTGTGGAGCGCGCCGAAGATCGTCTGCGCCGCAGGGCTGAAAAAGATGTGATGCGCAAGACGGCTGTGCGCAAATTGCGTCTGCCCGGCAAGCTTGCCGACTGCTCGAACAATTCTGCTGAAGGCTCTGAACTGTTTATCGTAGAAGGCGATTCCGCAGGTGGCTCGGCCAAGCAAGCGCGCAATCGCGCCACGCAGGCCATCTTGCCTTTGCGCGGAAAGATTCTCAACGTGGCCTCTGCCACCAAAGACAAATTGACCGCCAACCAACAGCTCGCTGATTTGGTGCAGGCCTTGGGCGCGGGCACGGGCAATAAATATAGCCATACAGATCTGCGCTACGACAAGATCATCATCATGACAGATGCCGACGTGGATGGTGCGCATATCGCGTCGCTGTTGATCACGTTCTTCTGGCGTCAGATGCCCAAACTCGTTGAGGAAGGCCATCTCTATCTGGCCGTGCCGCCTTTGTATCGCCTCACGCAGGGTTCAAAAAACGCGTACGCGCGCAACGATGCGCATCGCGAAGATTTGATGAAGTCGTTCTTTACGGGCAAGGGCAAAGTTGAAGTCAGTCGCTTCAAAGGTCTGGGTGAGATGTTGCCAGCCCAGCTGAAAGAGACGACAATGGATCCGTCCAAGCGTACGCTTTTGAAAGTCGTCGTGAAGAAAGACGAATATGACGAAACGGCTGATTCAGTCGAGCGTCTGATGGGCAATAAGCCCGAAGCTCGTTTTGCCTTTGTGCAAGAACGCGCGGCATTTGCAGCCAATTTGGTAGATATTTAAGATCGGAATTTCTTTATGACGCAGACACAAAATGTGACATCCCTCCCCGCCAAGCGTTACGATGTGATCGCAATCGGCTTCCATTGGGTTATGGCCGTGTTGATCGGTGGTGCTGCCATCATGGGTCTGATGATCGATGATGTTCCGCGCGGGCCACCACGCTTTGCTTGGGTCAACACCCATTCGGTGATCGGTGCCAGCATTTTGGTCTTGGTGGTCTTGCGTCTGGTTTGGCGCAAGCGCAATCCGCCGCCAGCCCTTCCCGCTGATATGCATCCGCTGGAAAAGAAGGTCTCAACGCCCGTTCATCATTTGCTCTACACGCTGATTGTTCTTGTGCCCGTGTTTGGCGTGGTGAATTTGTTCTATCGCGGACGCGGCATTGATTTTGGCTTCTTCCAAATTCAGCCCGGCATTTTACAAAATCGTTCGGTTGTCGGCGTGGTTGCTGAGATCCATTCACTGCTCGCCTTCTCACTCATGGGCTTGGTCGGTCTGCATACGGTAGCCGCGCTTTGGCACCAGTTTTATCGCCGCGACAATCTCCTTGGCCGCATGTTGCCTTGGAAATAGCGCGCGCATCCACGTAATGCAGAAAAATGGTGAGGCTTTAAGGAAAGCTTCACCATAATCGGCTCATACTGTCCCCATTCAAAGGTGGCATATGAGCAAATTGATTTCTTTTCAGGGCAGCCGGGCTGCGTCAGTCCAAGTGACCTATTCAGCCGTGGCGGCCTTGGTTGCTGTTGGCTCCTTGGGACTGGCTTATTATCTCGACAATCAGATCAAAACTGGCGGCATGGCCCTCGCCCAGACTTTGAAGATGTTGCCCAACCAGTCTCAGTCCAAGGTGGCGTCCCTGCGTCAGGTGACGGTGGATTACACGCCAACTGGCTCCATTCCCAACAATCTGCTCCTAAACCACATCACACTGGACCCTTGCACCGGCCAGCAGAAGAAATAGGCCAGCGGGCCTGAAAAACTGGCCCTTCGCCCAGCGTTGCGGGCTTTATTCATTGACTTGCTTGAATTAAAGCCTATTCCTAAACGCGGCGTTTATGTGGCCCGCGCGTGCCCTTCCGCCCAATACGCTGCATTTCCAGTAGCGATGATTGCCCATATCAGACGTGCGTAAGGCGGCGTTTTGCAGATTGCCACGGCCGCCTCTGAGCTTAATCCAAAGATGACATTCAAAGACACAGGCCTGAGTGCAAAGGTTCTCGCCGCAGTAGAAGCTGCTGGCTACACGACACCGACGCCGATTCAGGCGCAGGCCATTCCCCACGCACTTGCCGGACGCGACGTTCTTGGCATTGCCCAAACCGGCACCGGCAAAACCGCAGCCTTCACGCTGCCCATGCTGTCGCGCCTAGAAAGCGGCCGCGCCCGCGCCCGCATGCCGCGCACACTTATTCTTGAGCCAACACGCGAACTTGCAGCGCAGGTCGAAGAGAGCTTCGTCAAATACGGCGCTGGCAGCAAACTCAATGTTGCGCTGCTCATTGGTGGTGTGTCCTTCGCCGATCAAGAAGCCAAGATCATGCGCGGCGCTGACGTGCTGATTGCCACACCGGGTCGTTTGCTCGACTTTGCTGATCGCGGCAAAATCTTGCTGACCGGTATTGAAATTCTCGTCATCGACGAAGCTGATCGCATGCTGGATATGGGTTTCATTCCCGACATCGAGCGCATCTGCAAACTCGTGCCCTTCACACGCCAGACGTTGTTTTTCTCGGCCACCATGCCGCCAGAAATCACACGCCTGACAGAGACATTCTTGCATAATCCTGTGCGCATTGAAGTGGCGCGCGCGTCCACAACTGCCAGCACAATTACGCAGGGCCTCGTGGCCTCACCATCTGGCCCAATGAAGCGCGAATATCTGCGTCGCATTTTGCGCGGTGCTGAAAATCTCAAGAACGCCATCATCTTTTGCAATCGCAAGCGCGATATTGCCATTCTGCACGCCTCGCTCGTCAAGCATGGTTTTGCCGCTGGCGCTTTGCATGGTGACATGGATCAGCGCGCCCGCATGGCCTCGTTGGAGGCTTTCAAAACGGGTGACGTGACTTTGCTGGTCTGTTCGGACGTGGCCGCACGCGGTCTCGACATTCCAGACGTCAGCCATGTTGTGAATTTTGACGCGCCAACACACGCTGAAGATTACGTGCATCGCATTGGCCGCACCGGTCGCGCAGGTCGCCTTGGCACCGCCTACACGATGGTGACGCATCAGGATCGCAAATATATCGACGACATCACCAAGCTGATCGGTCGCCCGATTGAATGGTTTGGCCCCGATCTGTCTGAGATTGAAGACACGGGCCGCGAAGAACGCGGCGAGCGTGGACGTGGTGGCCGCGATGGTGGCCGTGGCGGTCGTGAAGGTGGCGGTCGTGAAGGTGGACGTGGTGGTCGCTCATCAGAGCGTCGTTCGCGTCCCCATGAGGAACAGCCGCGCGAGTTGCAGGCCTCCACAGAACCCGCCGTTGAACAGCCACGCGAAGTGCGCGCGCAAGAGCCAGTCGTAGCTCGCGAGCCACGCGAGCCTCGCCCGCAGCGCCAGCCGCGCCCTGAGAGATCAGAGCAAGAGCGTCCGCGCCAAGAGCGCCCAGAGCGAAACGATCAACGTCAGCCTCGCTCGGCTGAACCGCGTCGTCGCCCAGAGGGTGGACAGGCACCACGCCCGCGTTACAACGACCACGATGACGGCCCGCCCGTCATTGGGCTTGGCGATCACGTGCCGTCCTTCTTGATGCGCTCGGTGAAGCTCAAGCCAACGCCGGTCTCTGAGGACTAATCCAGACAAAGGATTAGTATCCGCACCCGTTTTCAAATCCTCGCCGAGGCGTTAAGGTCGTGCTCAAGAGTTCGGCAACCAAGAGCTCGGCTATGATGCCGTCTTCGGCGAGGGGAAGAAACGATGCGTTCAACTAAAACAGTTTTGGCTGCTATTTTCGGCTTGGCTATTTTGAGCCCAGCTTTTGCAGCTGATAAAGTGAATGTCGGCAGTGTCGGCAATTCGGGCGATGTCGGCTTTTTTGTTGCCGAAGCCAAGGGCTATTTCAAAGCAGAAAATCTTGAAGTGACGCTGACCGTGTTTGACTCGGCGGCCAAGATGATTGCGCCCATGGGCGTTGGCGAATTGGATGTGGGCAGCGGCGCTGCCTCCGTTGGCCTCTACAATGCAGCCGCGCGCCAGATCGACATTCGCGTGGTGGCTGATCGTGGTCGCACAGGCCCCGGCTATCAATATCAAACGATGATGATCCGCAAAGACCTCATCGATAGCGGCCGCTTCAAAGGCTATGCTGATCTCAAGGGTTTGAAGTTTGCCGCTGCGGCTCCAGGCGTCACATCGCTTTCGGTTCTCAACGAAGCGATGAAAAAAGGCGGCCACACTTATGAGGACGTCGAGAAAGTTTTCATCGGCTTTCCGCAGCAAGTTGCCGCTTTCCAGAACAAAGCCATTGATGGCTCAATGATGATTGAGCCATTTGCTACAGCGCTTGTGAACCAAGGCGTGGCTGTGCGTTTTGTGTCGACCGATGAGTTCTATCCCAACGACCAAATTTCCATGATCTTCTACAGCGACAAATTCGCCAAAGATCGCAATGACGTTGCAAAGCGCTTTATGAAAGCCTATGTACGCGGCGTTCGTGATTACAACGATGCGCTCGACAAGGGTCAGTGGGTCAAGGGTGCAAAGGCTGATGAGATCACCGGCATTTTGTCGAAGAACCTCAACATGACGCAGGAACGCATTGCCGGCATCTTCCCTCATGCAGCTAATCCTGATGGTCGCGTCAACATCGACAGCATGAAGAAGGATCTGCAATTCTTCAAAGACACCGGCGACATTACCGACAAGTCGATCACGGTTGAAAAGATCGTCGATATGTCTTTCGTCGATGCAGCCGTCAAAGACCTTGGCCCTTACAAGCCCGCAAAATAATCCAAAAATGAATGGCCCGGAGCATTTCCGGGCCATATCTTTTCCATGCGACGGCACTAGAAAAATCTAGGCCAAAGATCATCGTTAATAAAAAATCTTAGGGAGTTTTTCATGACGACGTCATACCTGCGCGCAAGTACCCTTGCCATTTTGGCCACCCTCAGCTTCGGCACAATCAGCCACGCTCAAACGCTTGAAAAAGTGCGCGTTGGTATTGTGGGGAACGCGAGTGATGCACCCATCTTCATCGCTGATAGCAAGGGCTATTTCAAACAAGAGGGCATTCAAGTTGAAATGACCACGTTTGATTCAGCGGCCAAGCAAATTGCCCCTCTCGCCACTGGCGATTTGGATGTGGGCGGCGGTGCTACATCGGCGGGCCTGTTCAACGCGGCATCGCGCAAGATTGATTTGAAAATTGTCGCGGATCGCTCGCGCATGGCGCCGGGTTACTCCTTCATGACGCTGATGATCCGGAAGGATTTGATCGACAGCGGCAAGTTCAAAAGCTTTGCTGATTTGAAGGGCCTCAAAATCGCGCTGGCAGCACCGGGCATTTCAACCGGAACTGTTTTGAATGCGGCGGCGAAAAAAGGCGGCCTGACGTTTGCTGATGTGGAAAAAATCTATCTCGGTTATCCGCAGCAGGTTGGCGCGTTTCACGGCAAGTCGGTTGATGGCTCGATTATGATTGAGCCTTTTGCAACCGCCATTGCCAATGCTGGAGAAGGTGTGCGCTTTGCAACGACCGAAGAGTTTGCACCGAGCACGCAAATAGCGATGGTCTATTATGGCGAAAAATTTGCCAGCGGCCGCACCGACATCGGCAAGCGTTTTATGAAAGCTTATGTGCGTGCAACGCGTGACTATAACGACGCGATTGAGAATGGAAAATTCAGCGCGACCCCGCTTGGTCAAGAGATGGTGAAAATTCTCTCCGCTGGTCTTGGTATGAAAGAGCAGGACGTGCGCGACTCATATCTGCAAGCGGTTGATCCCGATGCGCGCCCCAATCTAGAAGCAGTGAAGGCCGATATTGCTTTCTTCCGCGAGACAGGCAGTCTGACTGGCGACGTCGCACTCGATCAATTGTTTGATTTGTCTTTTGTCGATGCGGCTGTGAAAGATCTTGGGCCGTATAAGCCAAAGAAGTAAAAAGAGCGGGCGTTAAGCCCGCTCAGCCGTCTCAGGATTGGCGGGCGCAATCGTTACGCTCTCGCCACATCCACATGCTGCCGTCTGGTTGGGATTGTTGAACACAAAACCAGACGACAATTTCGTCGTTTGAAAATCCATCTGCGTGCCGAGCAAAAACAGCACAGCTTTGGGATCGATCACGACGCGCACGCCCTTCTCTTCCACCACGTCTTCATTGGGCCCAATGTCTTTGGCCCATTCCATCGTGTAGGACATGCCAGCGCAGCCGCCATTTTTGACGCCGACGCGCAACGCCCCTTCAGGATGATCTGAGTTCACCATCAACTCTTTGACGCGCACGGCTGCAGCGTCACTGAGCGACAGAACTTTGAACCGACTATTTATGCTTCCCATTACCGTCTCCTGTTTCGGTCAGGTTCAAGGCCTGACGACGCAGAACGAGTTCTTTGTGCTTTAACGCGCTACCACATATCCAAAGCGACACGCGCTTCATCTGACATTCGGCTCTGATCCCATGGTGGATCAAACACCATGCTCACTTTCACACCTGCCACGCCACCCACAGCGGCCACAGCATTCTCAACCCATTTGGGCATTTCGCCAGCCACGGGACAACCGGGTGCAGTCAAGGTCATGTCGATGTTGACGAACATGTCATCGGCCACATCAATCTTATAGATGAGGCCGAGCTCGTAAATATCAACGGGGATCTCGGGATCGAACACGGTCTTGAGTGCAACCACAAGCTCTTCCGTCAAGCGATCAAGCTCGGCGGGAGCGATGGATGTGCCCAGCGCCAAATCTGGGCGGTTGGGCTGCACTTCCTGCTGCGTAGATGAACTGGTCATATGTAATCCTTACGCAAACAGAGCTTGCGCTTTGCAAAGCGCTTCGACAAGAGCGTCAACTTCTTCCATCGTATTGTAGAGTCCAAACGACGCACGACACGTCGATGTCACGCCATAGCGCGCCATCAAAGGCATGGCGCAATGCGTGCCGGCACGCACAGCCACGCCAGAGCGATCAATCACCGTTGCCACATCATGCGCATGGGCGCCTTTCATTTCAAAGGAAATGATCGCACCCTTGCCAGGCGCTGTGCCAAACACGCGAATGAACTTCAGCTCCGCCATGCGCGCATGCGCATAATCTGACAATTGCGATTCATGTTCGCGAATATTGTTGCGGCCCAGCGCAGTCATATAATCCAGCGCAGCACCAAGACCAATCGCTTGCACGATGGGCGGCGTGCCAGCTTCAAACCGATGCGGCGGTGTGTTGTACGTGATGCGATCTTGCGTCACCGTTTCAATCATCTCGCCACCGCCCATGAACGGCGGCATGCGCTCCAGCAAAGCCTTCTTGCCATAGAGCGCACCAATGCCAGTTGGGCCATAAAGTTTGTGGCCGGTGACGACATAGAAATCGACATCAAGGTCGCGCACATCCACATCCAAATGCACAGCGCCTTGCGAGCCATCCACCAACACAGGAATGCCGCGCGCATGCGCAATGCGCACAATGTCTTTAATGGGCAAAATCGTACCAAGCACATTCGACATATGCGTGATGGCGACAATCTTGGTGCGATCTGTCAGGGCCGCTTCAAAACGCGCAATATCGAACGCGCCATTCTCATCCACATCAACCCATTTCAACACAGCGCCCTTGCGCTCGCGATGGAAATGCCATGGCACGATGTTGGAGTGATGCTCCATGATTGTGAGAACGATCTCGTCGCCCTCTTTGAAGTCCGCACCATAAGACGCGGCTACAAGATTGAGCGCCTCGGTCGCTGAGCGCGTGAAGATGATTTCATCGACGCTCTCTGCATTCAAAAACGCACGCACTTTTTCGCGCGACGCTTCAAACGCATCGGTGGCCGCATTAGCCAAATAGTGAAGGCCGCGATGGACGTTGGCATATTCATGCTCGTAAGCATGCACCATGCGCTCAATCACCTGACGCGGCTTTTGCGCTGACGCACCGTTATCGAGATAGACAAGTGGCTTGCCATAGGGGCGCTCTTTGAGGATTGGAAAATCCTCACGCACCTTCATCACATCATAGGGCTTATGGATCGCGTCCATCATGCACCTCTCGCCATCATCCAATCGCGCACGAAGGTCATCACCTGTTCGCGTTGGACTTCATCTTCAACAAAATCGACGGCCGACAAAGCGAACGCTTCAATCAGCATGGCTTGCGCCTGCGTTTTGGGAATGCCGCGCGACATCAGATAAAACAGCTGATCGTCATCGAGCTGGGCGACCGTTGCGCCATGGCCGCAGACAACATCATCGGCGTAAATCTCAAGCTCAGGCTTGTTGTCCATAGTCGCGTCATCAGACAAGATCAGCGCATGACTCTTCATGCCGCCATCCGTCTTTTGCGCATTGGGCTGCACAACAACTTTGCCTTGGAACACGCCCGTCGCAGATCCATCAAGGATGTGCTTGAACAATTCGCGACTCTCGGAATTGGGCTCGACATGATCGATCACCAAAGTCGTGTCCGCATGTTGCTCGCCGCGCAGCAAGGAAACACCGCGCAGACCAACCTGCGTCGCCTGCCCCGCACGCACCCAAATCTGGCGGCGCGTCAAACGACCACCCGATACAAGTGCGAACGATTGAAAATTGCCTTGGGCTGCAACGTCCACCAACAAGGACGCCAACAACACATCAAGATCAGCGACGCCTTCAAACACATGCGACACGCTGGCATGAGCGCCAACAGACACCGCCAGTGCGAGATGCCGCTGTGCGCTCGCTTGCGCCGACACATGACGCTCAACGAGCGTGAGCTTTGCGCCCGCACCAACACGCACCAAGCAGCGCATAAATTCACTGCGCGCAGTCGCGTCTGAGCTGACAAAATCCAATATGATGGCGGCATCAAGCGTCACACCGGCGGCTACATCAATCACCACGCCGTCATCGGCAAGCGCTGCATTGAGCGCTACAACAGGATCTTCTGAGCCAACGCTCGCATAAAGCGCGCCGAGCGTATCAGCATCGCCTTGCGCCAACACATCAGACAAACCACGCAGCGTGACGCCCTTGGGCAGTGCTGAGTGGCCGATGCAATGGCCATCGACAAAACGAATGACGCAAGCGCCCGCCTCTGCGTCCACATTGGCAGCAGCGCTTGTTGCGGCGCGTGGTGCAACGTTGGCAAGCATGCGCTTCAAATCGGTATAGTGCCACGATTCAAGACGACGCGATGGCAGGCCCATGGTTTGAAACAAATCAAACGCACGTTGACGCAAAGCCTTGCTGGCTGCAGCGCCCGAGGGCGCAAAGAGCGCAGCCAGTGCGGTCTCGCCGGTGGTTTTCAGGTTTTTGACACTGACATCCATCGTTTACGCAGCCTCAGTGACATAATCGCGATAGCCATTCTTTTCGAGCTCAAGTGCGAGCTCCTTGCCACCTGTTTTCACAATCTGTCCGCGCGACATCACATGCACAACATCAGGCACGATATGATCGAGCAAACGCTGATAATGCGTGATGACCAAGAAGCCGCGTGTGGGCGAGCGCAAAGCGTTCACGCCCTCTGACACAATACGCAAAGCATCAATATCAAGGCCGGAATCTGTCTCGTCCAAAATGCCGTAGCGTGGTTCAAGCAAGAACATCTGCAACACTTCGAGACGCTTCTTTTCGCCACCCGAAAAACCAACATTCAAAGGACGGCGCAGCATTTCTTGCGGCACGCCCAATTTGTCAGCGGCAGCGCGCACTTTCTTCATAAAGTCCGGGGTCGAGAGTTCAGCCTCGCCACGCTGCTTGCGCTGCGCATTCAGGCTGGCCTTCAAAAACGTCATTGTGGTGACGCCGGGAATTTCAATCGGATATTGGAACGCCAAGAACAGACCCTTAGCGGCGCGCTCATGCGCATCCAGCTCAAGAATGTTCACACCATCCAGCAAGATCTCGCCCTCAGTCACTTCGTAATCCTGACGGCCAGCAATCACATAGGACAAAGTGGATTTGCCAGACCCATTAGGGCCCATGATGGCAGCAACTTCACCCGGCTTCACTGTGAGCGTGAGGCCGTTGAGGATTTTCTTATCGTCGATGCGGACGTGAAGATTTTTAATTTCTAACATTGCATGTGCCTTTGTACTGAGGAAGCGCTTAGCCAACGCTGCCTTCAAGAGAGATAGCGATCAGCTTTTGCGCTTCAACCGCAAATTCCATCGGAAGCTGTTGCAGCACATCACGCACAAAGCCATTGACGATGAGGGCTGTCGCCTCCTCCGCCGAAAGTCCGCGCTGCATGCAATAGAACAACTGATCTTCCGAAATTTTCGATGTTGTGGCTTCATGCTCAAACGTGCTCGAAGCGTTGCGCGCCTCGATATAGGGCACAGTGTGCGCGCCGCAGCGATTGCCGATCAGAAGTGAATCGCAATTGGTGAAATTTCGTGCGCCTGTTGCTTTGCGATGCGCAAACACTTGGCCGCGATAGGTGTTGTCTGAACGCCCAGCCGCAATGCCCTTCGAGATAATGCGGCTTGTGGTGTTCTTGCCCAGATGCAGCATTTTTGTGCCGCTATCGACTTGCTGGCGACCATTCGAAATCGCGATCGAATAGAACTCACCGCGCGAGGATTCACCACGCAAAATGCAAGATGGATATTTCCAAGTAATCGCAGAGCCGGTTTCAACCTGCGTCCATGAAATCTTGGACCGCGCCCCACGACAATCGCCACGCTTGGTGACGAAATTATAGATGCCGCCACGCCCTTCTGAATCGCCGGGATACCAATTTTGCACAGTGGAATATTTGATCTCTGCATCATCATGCGCGACCAATTCAACCACTGCTGCGTGAAGCTGGTTCTCGTCGCGCTTAGGCGCAGTGCAGCCCTCTAGATAGCTCACATAAGCGCCCTTATCGGCAATGATGAGCGTGCGCTCAAACTGTCCGGTGTTCTGCTCATTGATGCGGAAATAGGTCGACAATTCCATCGGGCAACGCACACCCGGTGGCACGTAAACAAACGAACCATCGGAGAAGACGGCCGAGTTCAGCGTGGCAAAATAATTGTCGGTGACGGGCACAACTGAGCCCAGATATTTCTTCACCAATTCAGGATGCGAATGCACCGCTTCCGAGATGGGGCAGAAAATCACGCCAGCCTTGTTGAGCTCTGCTTTGAAGGTTGTGGCAACTGAGACGGAGTCAAACACAGCATCCACAGCGACGCGTGATGTGGTAACGCCTGCCAAAATCTCCTGCTCGCGCAGAGGGATTCCGAGCTTCTCGTATGTGCGCAAAAGTTCGGGATCAACATCGTCAATCGTCATCGGCCCGTCGCCCATCTTCTTGGGCGCGGAATAATAATAGAGATCCTGATAGTCGATCTTGGGGTAATGAACGCGCGACCAATCGGGCTCGGTCATGGTTTTCCAGCGGCGGAACGCGTCGAGACGCCATTCCAACATCCACTCGGGCTCATTCTTCTTAGCCGAGATATAGCGAACTGTGCTTTCGTCGAGGCCCTTTGGGGCCTTCTCCGACTCAATGTCGGTTACGAAGCCATATTTATACGCATCGACGTCGACCGATTTAACGGTTTCGACAGTCTCGTGGACGGCCGCCATTTCAACTTCTCCTCACCCGACGGTTTCAAGGACCGTTGGCCTAGGTTAAACTTTCATCCAGACGGACATTCAATTCCCAATGTCTTGCTCTATACGATGTCTGGACAGATTTCGATCACTTTTGTCGTTCACTATGCCGTCAGGCTGCCGCTCTTTTGCGACGCGCCCGCATAGTGTCTAGGGTTTTTCTCAAAGCACCGCAAAATGCCTCAATATCCGCTTGTGTGCTGGTCCAGCCCAGACTGATACGCAGCGCACCTTTGGCGATTTCAGGCTCAACGCCCATCGCCGCCAGCACATGTGATGTCTTGACCTTGCCTGATGAACAGGCCGAGCCCGACGAGATGGCGACGCCCTCTAAATCAAGCGCAATCAGCAGGTTTTCGGCGCTAAAGCCGGGCACCGCAAAAGATGTGGTGTTGGGTAGGCGCGCAGCGTTTTGGGCAAAGAACACGGCGTCTGGCGCACAATCGCGGACGTTAGCCTCAAGCTGATCACGCAAGTTCTGCTGATGGCGCGACTCCTCAGCCAGATCCAAAGCGCCAATGGCCGCACCAAAGCCAGCAATGGCTGGCACATTTTCGGTGCCCGCGCGCAAACCGCGCTCCTGCCCGCCACCACGGATCAAAGGGTCTTCAATGTGGATCTGCTCATTGACGAAAGCCAACGCACCCACACCTTTGGGGCCGCCAAACTTATGGGCGGACACGAACAGAATATCGGGGCCGTTTTCGGCAAAGGCGCAAAGTACGCGCCCCGGCCCCTGCACAGCATCGCAAACCAATAGGCCGCCCGCGCCATGAACCATGGCCGCAATCTCGGCAATGGGCTGCAGCGCGCCGGTTTCGTTATTGGCAATCTGTACAGCCACCATGGCGCGGCCAGAATCGCTAGCCAGCAGCATGGCCAGATGATCGAGATCGACCAAACCATCGGCTGTCAGGTGGATGGATTGGGCAGCAGCGCCAAAGCGATGGCCGGTTAGGACGCAT
>CAIUDK010000126.1 GCA_903897875.1 uncultured Hyphomicrobiales bacterium | reverse complement strand
CAAGTGCGTGTTGAACATGCGCTCGTGACCTCGGCCTCGCCCAATCCTTACGCCAATCCTTTGTTCCAAATGCAGCTGACTGGCGGCAGCACCAGTATGCGTGGCTGGTATGCGCCGATCCGCAACGCCGCTGCGATTGCGCGTCAGACCTTGATGAGCGCGGCGAACCAGAAATTTGGCGGTACGTGGTTGGTGTCTGCAGGTGGCAAGGTTGCAAGTAGTGCAGATGCCACCAAGACGCATTTGTTTAGCGAGCTTGTCAGTGTGGCCTCCACATTGCAGCCGGTCACGTCACCCTCTGTGACTTTGGCCACAACGACCAATTTTATCGGCAAGCGCATTCCGCGCACGGATCTGCCTGCCAAAATCAACGGAACAGCGGTGTTTGGCATCGACGTTCAAGTGCCGGGGATGTTGTTTGCAAGTGTAGTCCACTGCCCGACCCTTGGCGGCACGGTGTCGAAAATGCCTACAAAGCCATCTGGCGCTGTGGCGATTGTGAATCTTACAAATGCTGTTGGCGTGATTGCCACCGATACGTATTCGGCAATGACGATGGCGCGAGCTCTCGTCAGTCAGGTGACATGGAAGTTGCCAACGTCTTTGGCGGCAAGCAATTCTGCAACCGTTATGGCGAATGCGCAGACATTGTTGACCTCCACCAGTGTGGTGCCCCACATCTACGAAACACAAGGCTCTGTTGATCCTGTGACCGCCATTGCAGCGGCAACCAAATCGATTGATGTGACCTATCAATTGCCGTTCTTGGCGCATGCCTGCATGGAAGTTTTGAATTGCACGGCAAGCGTTACATCGACGTCGTGTGAGATTTGGGCGCCAACGCAGGGCCAGAGCTTTGTCATCCCGACGGCACAAGCCATAACTGGTTTGACTGCCGATAAAATTACAGTTCACACAACATATCTTGGTGGTGGTTTTGGCCGCAAAATCGAGCAAGATTATGTGGCCCAAGCGATCACATTGTCCAAAGCTGTGGCCAAGCCCGTCAAGCTCACATGGTCACGTCCGCAAGATTTCCAGAACGATAAATATCGCCCTTGTGCTGCTATACGCGTGCGTGCAGGGCTTGATGTGCGCAATGGCATTGTTGGCTTTGCCTATCGCAACGCATCGCCGTCTATCAATATTCAGCGCAACACAGTAGCAGGCAACAATCCCGAAGATACGGGTGCAGTGGCCGGTGCGCTTGCACTCCCCTACACAATGGCCAATCGCCGCATCGAATACACGCCGGTTTTGACGGATATTCCGCTTGGCTACTGGCGCTCGGTGGGTGAGTCCTACAATACGTTTGCTGTTGAAAGCGCGATTGATGAATTGGCGCGCGCAGCCGCGCAGGATCCCATGGCGTTTCGCAAAACCTTGCTCGCCAGCGATGCGCGCGCACTCGGTGTGCTGAATGCCGTGGATACGTTGAGTGGCTGGTCCACCTCGGCGGTGCCAGCAGGGCGTGGCCGCGGCGTGGCCTTCTTGAGTGGCTTTGGTAGTTATATCGCGCTTGTTGTGCAGATAGTGTTGGATTCGTCTTCTAAAATCCGCGTTGAAAAAGTGTTCTGCGCGATTGATTGCGGCATTGCTATCAATCCCGACCTCATCGAAGCGCAGATGCAAGGGGGCATTGCGCAGGGCATTACCTCTACGCTTTGGAGTGGCGTGAACTTTGTGAATGGCGTTCCGCAGGTTTCTAATTTCTCGAATTATCGCGTGTTGCGCGCCAGCGAAATGCCAATCGTCAGTGTCGCAATCGTTCCCAGCACGCAAGCACCGGGCGGTGTTGGCGAGACAGGCGTTCCGTGCGTGGCTCCCGCAATTGCCAATGCTTATGCTGCCTTGAGCGGCACGCGCGTTCGCTCTCTGCCCTTCTATCCCGGCGCTACCATGTCTGATGGCTAGGCAAAGCTTTCCATCGCTGTTGGCTGAGGGACTGCTTTATTTTATATCCCTAAGATAATCTTGTTGAGCCCGCCTTTGCGGGGCTTGTTGACTGGACAGGAGGGCGAGCTCTGCCTATCGTTGGAAAAAACAACGACGTGGGGGCGGGACGACATGGGGCGGCTGGATCGTTGCTATAATATTGCCGATCTGCGCGAGGTTGCGCGCCGTCGTCTGCCTAAGGGCGTTTTTCAATATTTGGATCTGGGCACGGAAGACCTTGTTGCTTTGCGCAACAATCGGCAGGTGCTCGATGAGATCAAGCTTCTCAATAAGGTTCTGGTCGATGTTTCGACCATTGATACGACCACCCAAATTTTTGGCAAACCCTCCAGCCTGCCCATGGCCATTGCGCCCACCGGCATTGCCGGCATGACTTGGTATGAGGGCGAGCTGGCTTTGGCAAAAGCTGCGGCCGCAGCTGGTGTGCCCTTCACGCTTGCCACTGGCTCCAATACGTCGATGGAAAAGATCGCTGATGAAGCGGGTGGGCGGCTTTGGTTTCAGCTTTATATGTGGCGCGAAAAACAGCTGTCTTATGAGGTTGTGAAACGCGCTTATCGTGCGGGTTATGAGGCGCTGATTTGGACGGTTGATATTGGCCTTGGTGCCAATCGCGAACACAACAAGCGCAACGGTTATCACCAACCCTACAAGCTCAATATGAAGAGCGCTTTGGATATGGTGGCGCATCCGGAATGGATGATGAGCGTGATGGCGCGTTACATGGCCAATGGCGGTCTGCCAAAGCATGTGAATTATCCGCCGCAATATCAGCAAAGTGTCACGGGCGCTGTCAGTCAGGCCAAGGCTTTGCGCGCCGATCAGGTGAGCTTTGATGACATTGATCGGCTGCGCGATATTTGGCCGGGCAAGCTAATCATCAAAGGCATTATGCGGCCCGATGATGCGCAAAAATGCGTTGAGCGCGGTGTGGATGGCATTGTTGTGTCCAACCATGGCGGACGCAATATGGATTCTGCGCCAGCGACTTTGGATGTTCTGCCCGGCATTGTGCAAGCCGTTGGCCATAAGACAACAGTCATTGTGGATTCTGGTGTGCGTCGTGGCAGTGACCTTGTGAAATGTTTGGCACTGGGTGCCAAATTTGCACTCACAGGGCGCGCCACTTTGTATGGCGTGGGTGCTGGCGGGCAGGCGGGTGGTGAAAAAGCACTTGCCATTCTCACGGACGAATTGCGCCGCACCATGTCCTATGTGGGCTGTGCGCAGACGAATGAAATTACAGACGATATGATCTGGAAAAAATAACAGGGAGGCGACAATGACAAAGAAGAGACGAACCAAGGATGAATTGCGCGGCTGGCAGTCGGACATCATTGTCGATCTGATTAAGCGTTACGACTTTGAATATATTTCGATGAATCCGGGTGCGAGTTTTCGCGGCCTGCACGATTCCATTGTGAATTATGGCGACAATGATCCGCCAATGCTGTTGTGCAATCATGAAGAGATTGCTGTGCAAATTGCGCATGGTTATGCCAAGGCCAGTGGCAAGCCGATGGCTGTTATTTTGCACAATCTGGTTGGTCTGCTCCATTCCAATATGGCGATTTATTACGCCTATATCGACCGCGTGCCGATGTTCATCATGGGGGCCACTGGCCCGATGGATGAGGGCAAGCGTCGCCCGCATATTGATTGGACGCATACGGCCCTCGTGCAGGGCAATGCTGTGCGCGATTATGTAAAATGGGATTATCAGCCCTATTCGATTGATGGTGTGCCAGAGAGTTTTGCGCGCGCTTATTCCATCATGACGACGCAGCCGCAAGGCCCCGTCTATATGTGCTTTGATGCCGACATTCAGGAACAGCCGATCACGCGCGAGATTCCTTTGCCGCCCTTGCATGCTGTGGCAACACCGGCTGTGATGATGCCAGATCCTGCTGCCATCAATGCGATTGCGGATAAATTGATGGCGTCCAACATGCCTATGTTGTTGCCTGAATATGTTGGCCGTCATGCCGATGGCTTTAACAATATGGTGGCGCTGGCTGAGATGGCGGGCGCTGGCGTGTGGGATATCAACAATGCGTTGAACTTCCCTAACAAGCACAAGCTCTCGATCAGCCTTGATAAGGGTGCGTTGAAGGAAGTCGATCTGGTTGTCGGTCTCGACATTAAGGATTGGGAAAAATCCACACGCGAACTTAATTCCACAACACGTCAGGTTGAGACGATTGTGCGCGCTGATGCCGATTGGGTTGAGATGAGCTTTGCCGAAATTGGCATGAGCAAATGGTCGATGGATTATTGCCGCATGCAGCCCGTCTCCGTGCGCGCTTTGGGCGATACCGCCGTTGGTATTCCAGCCCTCACCGAAGCATGTCGCACACGCATTGCCGGCAATTCGCAATTGCAGGCGAAGATTCAAGAGCGCACCGCCAAGATCGGCAAGCGCCATGATGAGACCTGGGCCAAGTGGCAGGTGGATGCGCGCAAGGATTGGGATGCAGCCCCCATGACGACCGAGCGTCTAGCGATGGAAGTTTGGGATGTCATCAAGGATGAGGATTGGGTGCTGACCGCCAACAATCTGAAGAATGGCGTGCGCAAATTGTGGGACTTCGATAAGCCCTACCGTCACCCGGGCCGCGAGCTTGGCACGGCGACACAGATCGGCATTTCGCTTGGCGTGGCTTTGGCGCACAAAAAGGAAAAGCGCATCGTGGTGGATATTCAGCCCGATGGCGATTTGATGTTTGATGCTGGCGCGCTGTGGGTTGCTGCCAAGTATGAAATCCCAATGTTGATCGTGATGTATAACAATCGCGCTTACTTCAACGATTGGGAGCACCAGATCCGCATGGCGCGTCTGCGCGGCACGGATGTGGACAAGGCCCATATCGGCATGGATCTGTTTGGACCTGAGCCAGACTTTGCTGGCCTTGCGCGTTCCATGGGTGTTTGGGCTGAAGGCCCCTACGAGGACCCCAAGGATGTGCGCGGCGCACTTGAGCGGGCGTTGGAAGTTGTGAAGTCCGGCAAGCCAGCCCTGATCGATACGGTCACGCGCCACCGCTAAGGTATATGACGGGGCTGGCGGATCATGATCTTGCCAGCCCCGTTAAAAGAGCACATTCTACGCACGACAATCGGCACTCGGGCAAACCGGGGCTGACAGGGGAGAAGGAAATGTCCAAGCGCGCATGGATTCTTGCGGCCATGGGGGCACTCGCAATTGCGGGGGCTCAGCCTGTCGCATCTCAAACCATCATTGACGAATGGGCAGGCATTAAGATGCCGCCTGCACCAGAGTTGAAAGTTGCCAAGGTCGAGCCTAAATCGACGGCGCTTCTTCTGTTTGATTTCACCACACAGACCTGTTCTCAAGAACGCCGCCCGCGCTGTGCGGCGTCCGTTCCCAAGCTGAAAAAGCTGCATGATGATGCGCGCGCCAATGGCATGTTCATCGTCTATTCCATCGCGACTGCAGATTCTAAGCCCACCGACATATTGCCAGAGTTTGCGCCCCATGCGGGCGATCCGGTTTTGCCGCCTTTGGGGCCAGATAAATTCATCAACAGCGATCTTGAAAAAATGCTCAAGGATAAGGGCATCAAGACTGTCATCATCACGGGCACGGCTGCGCAAACAACGGTGCTGCATACGGGTGGTGAGGCGGCGTTGCGTGGTTTCAAAGTGATTGCGCCTGTCGATGCCATGTCATCGAACGAGACATTCACCGAAGCCTATACAGCGTGGCATCTGGCCAATTCGGCACGCATTATGAATGCAACCACGCTCACAAAAGTGGATCTGATTTCTTACGACGCAAAATAAAAATGCTGGGGAGAGACATATGAAACATATCGGAAAAATAGGTGTGAAGGCGACGCTGACGGGTGCGCTCGCACTCATGTTGGCCGCCGGCATCGTCAATGCAGCTGAAAAAATTGCTGTGAAAATTGATAAGGATGACATTGGCGGTGTGGTCAGTGGTCCCAACGGTCCTGAGGCCGGTGTTTGGGTGATTGCCGAGACGCGCGATTTGCCTGTGCGTTATATCAAGATCGTTGTCACCGATGATAAGGGCCGCTTTGTTGTGCCCGATCTGCCAAAGGCCAATTACGATGTTTGGGCGCGCGGCTATGGTCTTGTGGATTCCGATAAGACCAAATCAGAGCCCGGCAAATTGCTGAGCATTACGGCCAAAATTGCGCCTGATGCGAAAGCGGCTGCGCAATATTATCCAGCCATCTATTGGTATTCGATGCTGAAGATTCCTGCCCATCAGGAGTTTGATGGCAAGGGCGATATTCCTGAAGGCATCACGCAGGTCAAATGGCTCAATGCCATGAAGAACAATGGCTGCATTGGCTGTCATCAGATTGGCCAAAAATCTACGCGCACCATTCCAGAAGCGTTTGGCACGGGTGCTGATGGTTGGACACGCCGCATTCAGTCGGGCCAAGGTGGCGAGAGCATGGTTGGCATTGCCGCTGGTGAATTGGGTGGCGCGCCATTCAAATATTTTGGCGATTGGACCGACCGTGTGGCCAAGGGCGAATTGCCGGCTTCCAAGCCTGAGCGTCCCCAAGGCGTTGAGCGCAACATTGTCATCACTCTGCGCGATTGGATGAATGAGAAGCAATATTTGCACGATCTCATTTCAACAGATCGTCGCAACCCAACTGTCAACGGCTACGGGCCTTTGTATGGGTCGCCAGAATATTCCTCCGACAATATGCCCATTATGGATGTGAAGAAGAACAGCTTCACCACATTCAAAATGCAATACGCCGCAGGTACGCCTGAAGCGTTGGGTCCCGGACATGCAGCCAGCAAAGAGGCTTTGCAGGCGTCCAATTATTGGGGCATGGAAAAAATCTGGGATACGCATGTCAATAATCACAACAGCATGATCGATCAAAAGGGCCGTCTTTGGTTGGCTGCAACTGGCAATGGTCCAGACAATCCAGATTATTGCAAAGCGGGTTCGGATCTGCCCTCAGCCAAGGCTTTCCCCATCGATAAATCATTGCGTCGCGTTGCAATGTTTGATCCTAAAACCCAAAAGTACACAGCCTATCTCACGTGTTTCCAGACGCATCATCTCCAGTTTGGCTATGACAAGGACAACACAGTCTGGGGCAGCGGTGGCGGACCCGTTGTTGGTTGGGTCAACACGCGTGTGCTTGATGAAACCGGCGACATCAAAAAAGCGCAGGGTTGGACGCCATTGGTTCTTGATACCAACGGCAATGGCAAGCGCGATGCTTACACAGAGCCCGGCAAGCCAGATGATCCAACAAAGGATAAGCGCATCGTTGCAAACTTCTATGCTGTGATGCCAAGCCCAGTGGATGGTTCAATTTGGGGATCGGTGCGCGCAGTCCCAGGTGCCGTTGTGCGCCTTGCACCGGGATCAAATCCATCTGAAACAGCGCTTGCTGAAATCTATAACGTACCTGCACCGGGCTTTGGCCCACGCGGTGGCGATATCGATTCCAAGGGCGTGGTTTGGGTATCATTGGCGAGCGGACATTTGGGCGAGTTTGATCGCTCGAAATGCAAAGCACCGCTCAATGGTCCAAACGCAACCGGCAATCATTGCCCTGAAGGTTGGACATTGCACAAATATCCCGGTCCCGGCTTTGAAGGCATCGGCGATAATAGCGCAGAGTCGAGCTATTACAGCTGGGTCGATCAGCACGACACCTTTGGTCTTGGCAAAGACGTGCCGATGTCAACTGCCAACCTCGGCGATGGTTTGATTGCCTACAAGGATGGCAAGATGATCAGCCTGCGCGTGCCTTATCCTCTTGGCTTCTACGCCAAGGGATTTGATGGGCGTATTGATGATCCAAAGGCAGGCTGGAAAGGCCGTGGTCTCTGGGCCGCCAATGGTGATCGCACACCATGGTTGATTGAAGGTGGCAAGGGCAGCCGTCCGTTGGCTGCGCATTTCCAACTGCGTCCAGATCCATTAGCGAAATAGGTTTGGGCGAAATAATCTTTTGCTCAAAGACTTCTGGCCTCCGCTTCATCAGCGGGGGCCTTTATCTCATTGGTTAAAGGCGAATTATCACATGCTGCGAATTTTATGTGGTCTTATTTTAGCGCTTCTGCCGATCAGCGTGCGCGCAGAATCTGTGGCAGATTTTTATAAGAACAAATCCATCACTCTGATTGTTGGCTATGGCCCCGGTGGTGGTTACGATGTTTATGCGCGTCTGCTGGCACGCTATCTGGGGCGCTATGTTCCGGGTTCACCCGCTGTGGTCATTCAAAACATGCCGGGCGCTGGCAGCTTGCGTGCGGCCAATTACATTTATAATAACGCGCCCAAAGATGGCAGCGTGATTGGCACATTCTCACGCGACATGCCGCTGGCTGGTGTGTTGGCTGGCAATTCCAATATCCAATTCGATCCACGCAAATTCACATGGCTAGGATCGCCATCGAGCTTTGCCACCGATGCTTATGTTTTGTGGGTGCGCAAAGACGCTGAGGCCAAGAGCATCGAGGAGGCGCGCGGACCAAAGGCGCGCACGTTGATTATTGGCGGCACAGGTGAGGGCGCTAGCGGCAATGATGTAGCGATCTTGTTGCAGGACGTGTTGAAGATCAAATTCAAAATCATCACCGGCTATCCTGACAGCGGCGCTTTGTTCTTGGCGATTGAGCGCAAGGAATTGGATGGTCGCTTTGCTGGCATTTCAGCGGTGGGTTCATCTAAGGCTGAATGGTTGGACCCCAAGAGCAATATTCACGCACTGCTCCAGTTTGGGCGTCCAACGCGCCATCCCAATTATCCCAATGTGCCAACTGCGCGGGAGCTTGCAACTGACGAGCAAAGCCGCTTGTTGATTGAGTTTGCAGAATTGCCCTATCTGTTGTCGCGCCCCTTTGTGGCACCACCCAATGTGCCCGCTGATCGCGCTGCGGCTTTGCAAAAAGCCTTTCTGGATGCGACGGCTGACAAAGAGTTTCTTGTCGAGTCTGAACGGTTAAAAGTGGAGGTGAGCCCCGTGGGGGCCACCGAAGCTCTTAGCCTGCTTGATAAGGTTGTAGCGGCGCCTGAAAGCGTCAAAGAGACTATGAGAAAGCTTGCCGTTCACGAATGATCGGCAGTCCAACGATTCACTCACAAGACCAACAAAAAGGAGTTGTCACCCGTGCCCCATGATGAAAACCAGTCCCATTGGCATGAGCCAGGCAAAGATCAAAAAGCAGGCTTTGGAAAATTTGGCCGCCCTGCCATGCCCTATGACACATTCATGGAGGCGGAGGGTATTCCCGTCTATCGCGACATCGGTATTCAACGCGTGCAGGATGTGCCCTTGAAATCATGGGCGCGTCTTGGTGGCCGCGGCAGCTATATTCAGCTCTATGGCACTGAAGGTCTGTGGGGCATGTATGTCGTTGAAGTGCCGCCCGGTGGCGCGCTCAACATTGAACGTCACGTCTATGAAAAGATGGTGTTGGTGATTGAGGGGCGTGGCTCGACGGATGTTTGGCAAGAAGGTCAGGTCAAGCCGCAGACATTTGAATGGCAGCGCGGATCAATGTTTGCGGTTCCGCTCAATGCCTTCCACCGTTTTGTGAATGCTACAAATTCACCAGCGCTTTTGTTGTGCGGCACAACCGCGCCCAATATGTTCAATCTCGTCGACAATCCGCACTTCATCTTCAACTGCCCTTATAACTTTGCAGAACGCTATGCGGGCACAGAAGATTACTTCCGGCCCAAGGATGATATCGCGCCCGATCCCGTGCGTGGGCTTGCGATGAAGCGCACCAACTTCATCCCCGATGTCATCAATTGCGAATTGCCGCTCGATAATCGTCGTTCACCCGGCTATCGCCGCATTGAGCCGCATATGGCGGGCAATCGCTTTTACCAATGGGTTGGGCAGCATGAGACAGGCCGCTATTCCAAGGCGCACAAACATGCGTCGGCCGCTGTGCTCATTTGCTTGAAGGGCAAGGGCTATACCTACACATGGCCAGAAGCTTTGGGCATGCGCCCATGGGAAAATGGCAAGGGCGATCTGGTCAAGCGCCAAGATTATGAATTTGGCGGCATGGTATCGGCTGCACCTATGACAGGTGATTGGTTCCATCAGCATTTTGGTGTGAGCAAGGATCCGTTGCGTCTGACCGCTTGGTTTGGTGCCAACAATTCACGCGCGCGCAAACCGGGTGTTCCGGGCGAAGCGATTATGGATTTGGGTGCGATTGATATGAAGAAGGGCGGCGACGCCATTCCGTATCACGAGGAAGATCCACATCTGCGCATGGAGTTCGAACAGACCTTGGCGAAAGAGGGTGCGCAAACGCGCATGGATCCGCGCTGGTATGATGAAAAGACGGCAGCGGAAGATCAGCCAAAAGATCTGTTCTAGCCAAAACGGGGCGCGGATCTGATCCGCGCTCCAGTTCGCTTTTACTGACCGGCCATCATGATGAGCTGGAGATAGCAGATGCGGCGGCGAAAGCTGCGCTCGCGGTTCCACTCATAAATGACAAGGCGTGGGCGCGATTGATTGGGGCGCTCCACTTTGATGTCAATTTCGCCGGGCAGCAGAATGCCCAGATGGCGCAGGGCCACATGCGGATTGGCTGCAATTTGGCTCAACAGCGTGTGGTCGGTCCAGCAGCGCGCCAGCACAGCGCCTAGATATTCAATGATGCGTTCTTTGAGCTGATCGGCGTCGATGATGACTTCAATCGGCGGCTCGCGGTCGAAACCTTCTGCATGCTCTGGCTCAGGCGTGTCTGATGGCTTTGCCTTGGCAGCTTCGAGTTGGACGATCTGGTTTGGCACAACGGTCAGGCTGCGCCCTTGGCCGTCGATCACGGCTGGCAGATTTGCCGTTCCTGGTGATTTTGCCATGCCCTAGACGTCCCGACGCTACCCACTGACACACGATGCTGTCATTCCCTTGACGCACTCCGCCCTCTTAAAGACGGTCAGTGCAGGAAAACACACAGCCCTACGGGGCAAAAAACCCAACGTATTTTTTACCGTCTCATGTGGCAGCTATGGCTTCAAGTCTTAGCGCTGGGAAAAGTAGTCTTGGCGCAGGCAAAAGCCGGCGCTCTCGATCAGGACATAACCAAAACATCTGCGTGTTGAGGGCGAAATAGGCCCTTGGAATAGTGAATCATAACGAAATTCACGCTATCGGCGCTCAATTTGACCGAAATTGGGATTGATTGATCAAAAATATTCAGACGCTGCCGTAACCCATCCTGCATGTTTCCACCCATATTGGGGCTGGAGCAGTGGATATCGATCTTACGAACGGCTCCAAAGAGAGTTTCGTGGACGGATTTGAGCATACGAGTTTCCGGGTTGTTGAACCTGTTGATCTCGTGCGCAGCAAATGTTGTGCCTATTGGGAAATGTGCGAGGCGGCAGCAACGCCGACCTTTGCGAGCATGGCTTTAAACTGGCGGGCGTAGAAGGGCTTTTGCAGCATAGGAATATGACGGTGGGAGGCTCGTATGCTCATCGGGCCATGGCCGGAGCAAAAGACAAAAGGTATTTGACGGTGCGTCAGCATATCCGCGATGGGGTAAATCTCTTTGCCATCAAGATCGACATCCAAAACTGCAAAATCAACATTGGCCTGCGTGGCTGCCGCAAGCGCTTCTTCGTAATGCACAAGTGGCCCCAGTACACCGTGACCGAGGCTGGTAATGATGTCTTTCACGAGCATCCCAACAAGGATTTCGTCTTCAATCACAAGGATTTGCAAGCTATCAGATATGGGCATGAGTGAGCCTTTTGATGCGAACATTCGCCCCAGATATGATTGGCGTCACTATACGGTGCTCCTGCCGCGCTGCCAATTTGTCATTCGAGGGAATGAGACATTTTGATAGGGGCAACCGAGCTCATGTGACTCAACTGGCTCAGGAAATAGCCTCCAAAAGCTTTGAAAATCTGAAGCAATTGAGGTATTGGCGATGAAATAGGCCGAAAGTAACGCCCTATAAGCCGAAAATATAATCAAAATAAGGGTTTTTGGCCGACTTAAATTTGAAAACACATTATAATCAGCACGGTATTGATTCTTTATCCAATGGGGACACCATGGCAAAAGCTGCTGCAAAGACACCTGCTAAGACCGCAACAAAGGCACCTGCTAAGGCTGCTGCAAAGGCACCTGCGAAGGCTGCCGCAAAGGCACCTGCTAAGGCTGCCGCTAAGGCACCTGCTAAGGCCGCTGCTGCTGGCGCAAAGGTAAAAGTAGAGACTGTTAGCCTTCGTCAGATTGCAACTCAGATTGCAGAGACACACGAGCTTTCAAAGAAGCAGGCCAACACGATCCTTGACGATCTTGTTGCCCTCATCTCCAAGCACCTCAAGAAGGGCGTTCGCGTCCGTCTCACAGGCCTTGGCGTGATGCAGGTTCGCAAGCGCGCTGCTCGCATGGGCCGCAACCCTGCAACTGGCGAAGCCATCAAGATCAAGGCAAGCAAGAAGATTGCTTTCCGCGTCGCTAAGGAATTGAAAGAGTCGATCTAATCATTTTTTGATTGATTGTCTTTTTGCAAAGCCTCCGCTGGAAACAGCGGGGGCTTTGTTTTTTGTGAAGCCTCTTATTGCGAGACGCTGCCTGTCGCCCAATAGCGAATGGCAGCTGAGGAGACGGCACCACCCACAACGCACGGAATGCCCAGCACAACAGTGCCAACAAGGGCCGCTGTTAAACAGCCTGCTGCCAAAGTGGTTTCACCGACCTGTCCCCACCACGCGACTTTGCGATTTGATCCGGGGCCGCGAATTTTCAGGACCTCAATGGCGGCCAAAGCATCCTTGTGGATGCGCCCCGTGTCCATCGTCTCGGCGGCATCGACAACTTCTTTGAGCACAGGTGCGATGTCCTTGCTGGCTCCCGGTTGCATTGAGCGCAAAAGGGATAGCAAAGAGGGATCGCGTGCGGCATTGGTGGCGAGTGTGAATTTCGCCATGCTGCCCATGGTGAGTTTTTCGACGTCATCAATATCCTTTGACCAGGGCAGAACATTGATGATGGTGCGAATGGGGCGGGCATCGCCAGAGGCAAAATAGAATCCCCACAAAGCATCGAGCAATTCTGGGCTTGATTGGAATGTGACCGGACGCTCCTCTGGCTTCTTATGAAATGTGAATGCATCGCCCATGCGCTTCCAAACGCCCGGCTTGATTTGCTCAAGCGCAATGCGCTCAGGTGTGGGGAGTTTGTCGGAGAGATAGCCATCAATCATGACAGCGCGTTCAGGCATCAGAGGGGATATCGATTTGAGCAAGGGCTTCCAATTGGGCGCGCCCGAAAATGCGATGGCGCGAATTAAGATCCACTGACTCTCGAAGGGGAGGGGAAGCGTTTGGCGCACCCATGTTTCTGCATGTTTGGGATCGCGCGCGATGGCACCGGCCAGAAAGCCCAAATAAATACCGGTGGTTTCGGGGTCCTTTAACATGCCAGCTTGTGAGAGCAGTTTATACGCGTTTGGAATCCGATTTGGCTCTGGCTTGCTGCGAAAATTATTGATCCAACTCAGCACCGCACCTGTGGAGGCAAACGGAGCCGCTGTTGGAGTGGCAGCGGGGGCGGGGAGGGTGGCTAAAAAAATCAATAGGAATGTGAAAATTCGGCGCATGTGTATCCTTGCGTTTTTGAACGCGGATAGATCGCCATAATGGAGCGGCAATTTTGTGGGCTGAGTGTGCCCAAGATGCGGCAAAAGCACGTCAAAAGACGCGTGTGGATTATCCACGGCTTTCTTTTGGTAGAGGCATAGACACCAACAGTTTGGCGCAAGGCTAGAGAGACAATGCTTGTGCATGAAGAGTCAATTTCGAATCATACAAAATGATTCAAGCAAAAACGTTACCGTGCAAGCTCAGATAAATCGCAAATTGTTTGATCACTATAAACGCGCAACATTCCTCTGACTTATTCAAATAAGCAGAGGCGACTATGCGCCCAATCAAAATCACGTTTCTCAATGCTGGGGATTATGTGCGCATGGTTGTGGCGGAAGAAATGGTTTTGGCCGGACATGATGTGATGTTCAGCACGCTAGCAAAGAGTGACGCCATGCAAGACGCCAAGCAAGACTCTATACAACATGAGTCAGATATCTTTGTGTATGAGCTGGGTGCAAAGCGCATGTGTGATGTGGATTTGCCGCCGCATATTTTGCAAGCGCGTTGCGCCTTTTTTGTTGGTGCGCAGCATGCAGACGTTTCAAGTGGCGCACACGCGCATTTGCTGGATTTGACATCGAGTTTGGATGATTTGATTCAAAAATTTCGGATATTGGCGGATAATCACGAGAGCTTGCCGGTTGCGCATGGTGTTGCGGTGCGGAGCTCCTCTGAGCTGGCTGTTGAGCCTGAGCGCATATATGTGCGCGGACCGCTTGCGGCCTTTGTCTATCAATCATTTTTGCCATTGACGCAGTGGATCCAGACTTTGGGATCCTTCAGGCAGCCGTCCCAATTTGTGAGTAGGAACCGAGCGCTCGTCAGGACGTTTTAATTTCGGTGCAGGTGCTTCGAATTAAAAAGTGCCGCCGAATGACAGGTGGATTGAAGATAATGTTAGATGCAAAAGATTTCCTCATCAATTGTGTGAAGCCAGTGGTGGAATATTGCATCAATGAGCCGCACAATCATTTGCTCGCCATTGGTGCTTTGGCACGCCTGCAATATATGCCCGTCTATGTTTTTGAGATCGCACGCGAACGCTATCCTTGGCTGGTGACGGAATTTCGCAGCGTGACGCATTATCGTCAGCGGATGGGGCAGAAAGAGGAAGCGTTGCGCTGGGCAAGCGATGCTGCAGATTCTCTGGCGCGCTCTGATCGGCGCAGCTTTGCGCCCATTCGCCTCATTCGGCTTGAAAATACCGGCGAGCTGGTCTTCGTGCGTCATGATGGAACGTCGCAGACCATGCGCCATGTTCTTATGACAGCGCTTCAGGCTTGGGAGGCCGAGTTGCAGCGGTTGTTGCAGCCAGAGGTCATGGCCCCCTTTGCTGGGCGGGTCAGAGGCGCTTGGAGCGCCGCTTAAGCCTCAAGACTGGCTCAAGATGAGGGTGGGTGGCTCTTTTGGTCTATGAAGGCCCTTAAGGCCGCTCACTTCTATGTATTAGTCAGTAAATACAAATTAAATCTGTATTTATAATTCAACACCGTATCAATAATGTGAATTGCCTCGCCAAGTTGCGTGGCGTATGTTGCGCTCGTTCTACACAACGGGCGCTTCATGACTTTTGCAGACAAAACCAGCCTAGCCGGGGCTTTGAACGGGACATTCGCCAGCCTAGATTTGGTTGGGCGTCTGCGCGCGCTGCGGGCCCAAGTGGCCGGGCGCATTGCGTTCACGACCAGCCTTGGCCTTGAGGATCAGGTCATCACCCACGCCATTGCCGAGGCGGGCGTCGATGTGGACATTGTGACGCTCGATACGGGTCGTTTGTTCCCGCAAACCTATCAGGTTTGGGCCGCCACCGAGGCCAAATATGGTCTCAAGATCCGCGCCTTCTATCCCCAGACTGAGGCTGTCGAACAGCTTGTTACTGCTCAGGGCATTGATGGTTTTTATCATGCGGTCAGTGCGCGCGAGGCGTGCTGCCATGTGCGTAAGGTTGAGCCGCTAGCACGCGCCCTAAATGGGGCCGACGTGTGGATCACCGGTCTGCGGGCTGATCAATCTGGCCACCGGCAGGGCATGGGCTTTGTGACTTTTGAAGCGGGCCGTGGCCTCATCAAAGCCAATCCGTTGTTGGATTGGACACGCGAGGCCGCCGCGCAATTTGCGGCCCAGCATGAGGTGCCGATCAACGAACTTCATGCGCAGGGCTTTTTGTCGATTGGTTGCGCGCCCTGCACACGCGCCATCAAGGCGGGCGAGCCTGAGCGCGCTGGCCGTTGGTGGTGGGAAGATGAGGCCAAGAAAGAATGTGGCCTGCATGTGGACGCGCAGGGCCGCTTGGTGCGCACTGGCGCAGGTGAGAACGCATCATGATTCAAATGACACATTTGCAGAAGTTGGAAGCTGAAAGCATTCACATCATGCGTGAAGTTGCAGCCACCTGCGACAATCCGGTGATGCTCTATTCGATTGGCAAGGATTCAGCCGTCATGCTGCATCTGGCGATCAAGGCGTTTTATCCCGCCAAGCCGCCATTTCCGCTGATGCATGTCGATACGACGTGGAAATTTCGCGAGATGATCGAATTTCGTGATCAGCGCATGCGCGATCTCGGTCTCGATCTGATTGTGCATATCAATGAAGACGGTGTGGCGCAGGGCGTAAACCCCTTCGACTCAGGCTCGCGTGTGCATACCGATGTGATGAAGACGCAGGGGCTAAAACAGGCGCTGGATAAATACGGCTTTGATGCCGCCTTTGGTGGCGCGCGCCGCGATGAAGAAAAATCGCGCGCAAAAGAACGCGTGTTTTCGTTGCGCTCTGATGAACATCGCTGGGACCCAAAAAACCAACGCCCAGAGCCTTGGCGTCTTTACAATACGCGCAAGCGCAAGGGTGAAAGTTTCCGTGTGTTTCCTCTGTCCAATTGGACCGAGGGCGATGTGTGGGCCTATATCGCACAAGAAAAAATCCCTGTTGTGCCGCTGTATTTTGCCTCCGTGCGTCCCGTGGTTGAGCGCGATGGCGCACTCATTATGCGCGATGATGAGCGCATGGTGTTGCGCGAGGGCGAGGAAGTTCAGAACAAAATGGTGCGCTTCCGCACATTGGGTTGCTATCCGCTGACCGGTGCGGTTGAGAGCACAGCCGCCACTTTGGAAGACATTATTTCTGAGATGCAGGCGTCGCGCTCATCTGAGCGGCAGGGCCGCATGATCGATCATGATGGCGCGGGCTCAATGGAACAGAAAAAACAAGAGGGATATTTCTAATGTCGATCCCTCAACGCATCAGCGCCAAAGATGTGCATGCATCGCAGGCTCCGCAATTGTTGCGCTTCATCACCTGCGGCTCGGTCGATGATGGCAAGTCCACTCTGATTGGTCGCTTGCTCTATGAGTCAAAGTCGATCTTTGAAGATCAGTTGGAATCGCTCGATAAGGATTCGCGCAAATTTGGCACGCAAGGCGCTGAACTTGATCTGGCCTTGCTGGTCGATGGATTGGCCGCAGAGCGCGAGCAGGGCATCACGATTGATGTGGCCTATCGTTATTTCTCGACGCCCAATCGCGCCTTCATCGTGGCAGATACGCCCGGCCATGAACAATATACGCGCAATATGGCAACGGGTGCGTCGAGCGCCGATCTCGCCATTATTTTGGTTGATGCCCGCAAGGGCATTTTGCCCCAAACGCGTCGTCATTCATTTATCGTCTCTATGCTGGGCGTGCGCCACATCGCGGTTGCGATCAACAAGATGGATCTTGTTGGTTTTGATCGCGCAGTGTTTGCGCAGATTGAAGCTGATTATCGCGTCATGGCGGCAAGCCTTGGCTTTGAAAGCGTGCGCTTCATTCCCGTCTCGGCCCTGCAAGGCGATAATGTGACGACGCGCTCAGCCGCGACCGCTTGGTATGATGGCCCGACATTGTTGGAGCATTTGGAAACGGTTGATACGCAGACGGCGGCAGAGTTGGATGCGCCGCTGCGGTTTCCTGTGCAATGGGTCAATCGGCCCAATTTGGATTTCCGTGGTTATGCGGGAACGATTGCGCAAGGCACAGTCAAAGTTGGCGATGAAGTGAGTGTTGTGCCGCGTGGTCGGCGCAGCCATATCGCACGCATTGTGACCGCCGATGGTGATTTGCAAGAGGCGAGTGCGGGGCAGGCGGTGACGCTGACGCTCACAGATGAGATTGATGTGTCGCGCGGCGATGTGTTGATTGGTGTCGTTGATCGCAGTTTGCCGCGGCGTGATTTGCGCGTGCGTTTGCTTTGGACAGTGGATCGTCCGCTCATCTCTGGTGCGCGCTATCTGTTGAAGCTGGCGACAAGCACAGCCGAAGCGCGTGTCGATTTGCATCAGGCGATTGATATTCACTCCTTCACCTCCAGTCCTGCGCGTGAGCTGGCGATGAATGGCATTGGCATTGCGCATCTGACTTTGGACCGCATGATTTTTGCGGCTGATTATCGCCAAACACGCGATTTGGGCGGCTTGATCCTGATTGATCGCATCACCAATGAGACGGTGGCGTTTGGTCTTGTGGAATCTGGACCTGATGATGAGCCGCAACGCTCGTTGGCTGAAAAAGCGCATGCGCTTGGGCTTTTTGTGGCGGGCAGTCTGTTTGGCAATCCATCCGAGCCGTTAGAGCGGTCGCTCGCAGATCGTTTGTCTTGGGCTGTCACTGGTGCCATTATCCTTGGCGCAGTTGTCTATGTCATTTCGGGCAATGCTGCGCTTTCATTTGGTGTGGCCGCGATTGATTTTGTTGTGCGTCCTGTGTTGCGGTTGTTTCATCGCAGACTTGTGTTGGCAGTTCTCGATTGGCGCGCGTTGCGCAAGAGCGAGGATTTGGCGGACGGTGGCGGTATCTAGTTTAAGCGATTGGTAGCCGGAAAATACATGACACAGACAGTGACCCGCGCGGCGGTTAAAGAACCGCTCTTTCTAAAGCCCAGCATCTTGCCGGGCTTTGGCTTGTCGTTGGGAATTACGGTCACTGCGCTGTCGCTGATTGTGTTGCTGCCCTTGGCAGCTCTTGTGATCCGTGCGTCTGAGATTGGGTTGCCCGGTCTTCTCCAAGTGCTGCAAACGCCGCGCACAATCGCCGCGTTGAAATTGTCGTTTGGCACATCGTTTCTGGCTGCCTGCACCAATGCTGTGTTTGGACTGATCGTGGCGTGGGTGTTGGTGCGGTATCGTTTTCCGGGGCGCAAGCTTCTGGATGCCGCCGTTGATCTCCCCTTTGCTATGCCCACCGCCGTGGCTGGCATTGCCTTGGCCGCCATCTATGCGCCCAATGGTTGGATTGGCTCTCTGTTTGCCGATTACGGAATCAAGATAGCCTACACGCCTCTTGGCATTTACATCGCGCTTGTCTTCATCGGCCTGCCCTTCATTGTGCGCACTGTGCAGCCCGTGCTTGAGGATTTGGAAGCTGAATTAGAAGATGCAGCCGCTCTGCTGGGTGCGAGCCGTTTGCGCACTGTGTTCTCTGTTGTGTTGCCACCTGTGATGCCGGCCCTGTTGACGGGCTTTCTGCTCGCCTTTGCGCGCGCCATTGGCGAATATGGCTCTGTGATTTTTATCGCCGGCAATGTGCCATCACTATCAGAGATTGCACCCTTGCTGATTGTCATTCGTCTAGAGCAATTTGATTATGTCGGTGCCGCCGTGGTGGCCATGATCATGCTGGCTGTGTCGTTTGTGTTGATCTTGGTCATCAACTATCTCAATGGCGTGACGCGTCGGAGGTTGGGCGATGTCTGACGCAAATGGAACGAAACGACTGCACGGCGAAAGTTTTCTCATTCGCGCGCTGCTGATCTTTGTGGCGGTGGCTTTTATTGGCGTGATGATCGTGTTGCCCTTGGCCACCATCTTTTCCGAGGCGTTTCGACGCGGTGGTCATGCCTATCTCGCCAGTCTTGCTGATCCCGAAGCGTGGTCGGCCATTCGATTGACATTTCTCGTGGCCGCCATCGCTGTGCCTTTCAATGTTGTGGTGGGCGTGGCGGCGGCTTGGGCGATTGCGAAGTTTGAATTTCGCGGCAAGAATCTTCTCATCAGCCTGATCGATCTGCCCTTCTCTGTGTCGCCTGTCGTGTCTGGTCTCGTCTATGTGTTGCTGTTTGGCGCGCAAGGCTTTTTGGGGCCGTGGCTGAAGGCGCATGATATTGAGATTATTTTTGCTCTGCCCGGCATTGTGTTGGCCACCGTGTTTGTCACCTTTCCCTTTGTGGCGCGCGAACTCATTCCTGTGATGCAGCAGCAAGGTTCCAGCGAAGAGCAAGCGGCTTTGTTGTTGGGAGCTTCAGGCTGGCGCACCTTTTGTCAGGTCACTTTGCCCAATATCAAATGGGGCCTGTTTTATGGCGTTTTGCTGTGTAATGCGCGCGCCATGGGCGAGTTTG